>CAYLNS010000055.1:2253-5884 GCA_964385115.1 uncultured Methylomarinum sp. | reverse complement strand
TTTAACAGAAATAAAAAACAGGCCGTTGCAAGTCCGGAAGAGGCAAAAATCATCATCATGACCATGATTTGGTAGCGGGCGGCAATAAAAGGGGAGATGCCGGACAGAATCTGACCGGTCATCATGCCTGGCAATGAGACCAGGCCGACCGCCAGCAGGCTGTTAATAGTCGGAATCAGGGCGGTATTAAAAGCCTGGTTGCGTGCGCTGAGGTAATCTTGCCGGTTATTTATTTCTGAGCTGAACCGTTCGGCGGCCAGACTGATGTTGTTCATGGTATTGGCAAAAATCATCCCGCCCAGAGGAATGGCATAGCGGGCCTGATACCAGGGCTGTAATTGCAAAACCGGATCGACAATAATCCAGAAAGTCAGGCCGCCACCGGCGGTGATGGAAAAAATGGCATAAGGCAGCCAGGACCAGCGGTGCTGTCTAACGGTGCCCAAAGCAATCCAGCTGGAAATCAAAACCATGATGCACAGAATTGACAGCGTAACCCACACCGATTCAGAGGCAAATACCGCATTTAACAGGTAGCCGACCAGCAGCAGTTGGCACAGCATGCGAAAAACAGCATACAGGCTCCCGGCCAGCCGTAGTTTCCAGCTGAACAGGATGATAATAACCAATGAAACCGGAATTAAGGTATAAGCCAGGTTTTCCAGTGGGATATTGGCGATATTGTTCATGGTTTATGCTGGATTTTCCAACAATAATGGATTTTAGGGTTACGGGCAAAATCAGCCGGAATGGTCTGCGGTGTAATATCTTCCAGATGCAGGTGATTTAATGCCTGGCTGTCCATTTTAAATTTACGGTAGTTGGTGGAAAAATAGAGGACACCTTGCTTATCCAATAAATGAGCAGCTTGTTGTATCAGGCGCACATGATCTTGCTGAATATCAAAAGCATCATCCATGCGTTTGGAATTGGAAAAAGTCGGCGGGTCAAGAAAAATCAGCTCAAAGACCGGCTTGTCCTTTCTGCCGGCTTGTTGCTCCAGCCATTCCAGGCAATTGGCCCGGACCAGGCTGTGTTTTTTATCCATGTGGTTTAGCTCAAAATTTTGTCTGGCCCAGTCAAGATAGGTATTGGACATATCCACACTGACGGATGATGAAGCTCCTCCTTTCGCCGCATGTACCGTGGCTGTGGCTGTATAGGCAAACAGGTTTAAAAAACGCTTGCCGGATGCTTGTTGCTGAATTTTCAGGCGTATCGGCCGGTGGTCCAGAAACAAGCCGGTATCCAGATAGTCTTCAAAATTAACCAGAAATTGACAGCCATGTTCTTCCACGACATGAAAATTCTTCAGGTTGTTGTGTTTTTGATATTGCCAGTTACTTTTTTGTCGGCGTCTGATTTTTAAAAAGACCTGGCTTTTATCAATATCCAGGATTCGTGGAATTTCGGCCATAACTCCGGCCAGGCGGCTGTTCGCTTTGTGTTCGCTGACGGTTTTTGGGGGTTCATATTCCTGGACATGCACCCAGGTTTGATTGCCCTGATAAATATCCACGGCAACGGCATATTCGGGCAGATCAGCATCATAAAGTCTGTAGCAATGGATATTATTTTGCCGGGCCCATTTGCTCATTTTCTTCAGATTTTTTTTCAGACGATTGGCAAACATTTCCGCCTGGACGGTTTCATCGGTTTGCAGAGCCTGGGAAACCCGGTCCTGGTCTGTTTTGGCTTTGGGGATAAAAAAGGCCTTTTCTTCAATGTTCAGACGTAACAACTTGCATTCCAGGGCGCCATTAAAAAAGGTGATGGGTTTTTGTGAGCGGATGCCTAAGCGAAAGCCCAGTTCCGGATTACTGATAATCAGTCCGGCTTTCCAGCCGCTAAAACGCTGTTTAAGGATATTGCCCAGGCGGCGGTAAAGGTCGGCGGTTTCTTCTTCTGTACCAAGTCTTTCGCCATAGGGAGGATTGCAGATAATCAATCCCGGGGGCCAGCTTTCCGCTGCCTCTGCCCGATCCAGTTCTCTTTTTTCAAAATGGATAAAATCTTCAAGGCCTGCATTTTTCGCATGCTCAATAGCCTTGGCGATGGTGTGGCGGTTTTGGTCAAAACCGACAATAACCGGCATCTTGCGCAGCCCTTGCTGTTTGCGCTCTGTCGCATCTGCCAGTAATGTTTGCCATAATTCGGGCTGATGTTTTTTCCAGCCTAGAAAGCCGAAATACTGGCGCAGCAAACCCGGGGCAATATCGGCCGCAATCAGTGCCGCTTCAATCGGCAAGGTGCCAGAACCACACATCGGGTCAATCAACGAGCCTTTTTGCCGGGCAATTTGCGGCCAGCCGCTGCGGATTAAAATCGCGGCGGCGAGATTTTCCTTAATCGGCGCTTCGACACTATTTTCCCGGTAACCGCGTTTATGCAGACTTTCGCCGGATAAATCCAGGCTTAACAGGGCGGTTTTGCCATCCAGATAGACATTGATACGGATATCCGGCTGGCGGGTGTCGATATTCGGCCTTTTTTGAAATTTATTGCGCATCTGGTCAACGATGGCATCTTTGACTTTTAATGCGCCAAAATGGGTATTGGTAATGACATTTGTATGGCGGGCATTAAAACTGACAGCAAAACTGCCATCGGGTTTTAAATGTTCAAACCAGTTGGTTTTTTGTACACCGCGATACAGGTCGTCCTGTGATGCCACTTCAAAATCAGCAAGCTGTAGCAATACCCGGTTGGCGGTTCTTGACCAGAGACAGATTTTGTATGCGGTTTCCAGAGTCCCGCGAAATGCGGCGCCGGCCATGGTGGGTTTTACATCGGTGCCGCCCAGCGAGCTGATTTCATCGGACAGCAGGGTTTCCATGGCTTTTGGGGTAGTGGCAAATAAGGAATAATCGGTCATGCAAGCGCTCGGGTCAAAAAAGTAACCGCCTATGGTAACGTATGGTTATTTTATTTCATATCCCTTAGTATGTGAGTTTTTAAATGATGTTGAAACAGGAATGAAGCACAACACGGATTTATTAGGCTTTTTTGCCCATCATAAAGTAGCGGCCAATTTATTGATGATTATGATGATTCTGGGAGGCTTTGTCGCCTTGCAGAAGTTGACGGTGCGCTATTTTCCGCAATTTGACCTGGATTACATTACCGTGACCGTACCCTGGCGCGGCGCCAGCGCCGAGGATGTGGAGGCATCTGTCACAATTCCACTGGAAGAGAATTTGAAATCGGTCGATCATGTGCGAAAAATGACATCGACGTCATCGCCCGGGCTCTCTTCCATACGGATTGAACTGGATGAAGGCACCGATCCGATTGAGGCGTTAAATCAGGTCAAGCAGGAGGTGGATGAATTACGCAATTTACCCAGCGAAGCCGAAGAGCCCCGGGTTGTTCATCTGGCCAGGTATGAGCAGGTGGCGAGGATTTTATTATATGGCGATGTTGATGAGACCGATTTAAGAAAACTGGCGAATCGTTTTAAGCAGCAGTTGCTGGACCGGGGAATTGATAAGGTGGATCTGGCCGGTTTGCCGGATCAGGAGATGAGCATCGAAATTTCTCATCAGCATTTGCAGCATTTGGATATGAGTCTTACCCAGATTGCCGACCGGATTAATCAGTTAAGCCAGGATATACCGGCCGGAACGTTGGG
>CAYLNS010000055.1:0-2153 GCA_964385115.1 uncultured Methylomarinum sp. | reverse complement strand
TGGAAATATATCAAGCAACGTATTACTTTATTATTAAAAAATGGCGCTGGCGGCCTGATTCTGGTGGTGGCTATTTTGTATCTGTTTTTAAGCCCTCGGGTTGCCTTATGGGTGGCGATTGGTATTCCAGTCTCGTTTATGGCTACGTTACTGATTTTATATACCGTGGGCGGCAGTATTAATATGATTAGCCTGTTTGCGCTGATTATGGCGTTGGGCATCATCGTCGATGATGCCATCGTGGTCGGCGAGGATGCGCTGACTCATTATCAGAGCGGTGAAGATGCTTTGCTGTCAGCCGAGGGTGGCGCCCGACGGATGCTGGCGCCGGTGATTGCATCTTCTCTGACGACCGTGGCGGCATTTATTCCGCTGATGTTGGTAGGCGGGCCGACGGGCAAGATTTTATTTGATATACCGCTGATTATTGTTGCGGTGATTATTGCCTCCCTACTGGAAAGTTTCTGGATTTTACCAGGCCATTTACGGCATTCCTTTCACAAGATGAAACATCATCCATCAGACAGCTGGCAAACACGTTTCAGCAAGCGTTTTGATGAATTTAAAAACCAGCGGTTTCGGCAATGGATAAGCTGGACTTTGCATCACAGAACCATTGCATTAAGTCTGGTCATTGCCTTGTTGATTGTATCAGTAGGCTTGTTGGCCGGTAACCGGCTTAAGTTCAGATTTTTTCCGTCGCCGGAATCATCGTTGCTTTTTGTTAATATTGCTTTTATTCCCGGGACGCCACGAGCTAAGGTCGATCAGTTTGTTGAGCATTTGCAACAGACTCTAAAACAAACCAGCAATGAGTTGTCAGCCCCGGATCAGCCGATTTTGTTAAAAGTCATCAGCCGGCATGGAACCGGTATCTCCAATAAAGGTAAATCAGCGAATAATGGCGATCATTTGGCGTCACTGACACTGGAGTTGTCTGAGCCTGATGAGCGCTCGGTGCGGAATCACGATTTTATCAGTGCCTGGAAAAAACATATCCAAAAGCCAGCGGGCCTGGATGTGTTCAGTGTTTCCAGTCGGCTGGTCGGCCCACCCGGACGGGATTTAACGATACGTTTGTCCGATAATCAACCGCAAATTCTAAAGCAGGCGGCACTGGATCTGGCGGAATCCATTAAACTGATTCCAGGGGTCAGTGATATTGAAGATGATATGCCTTATGGAAGAAATCAATTAATTTTCCGCCTGAATTCACACGGGGAAAAGCTGGGGTTGACTATCTCTGATTTGGGAAATCAGTTGCGTTCAGCATTTGATGGCAGACGGGTGCAATTGTTTCAGGACGGTGTGGATGAAGTTGATGTCCGAGTCAAATTACCCGAGTCTCAGCGTAGCCGGCTCAATGCTTTGAATCAGATGGAAATAAGCTTGCCGGATGGCAGCCGGGTGCCTTTTTATAATATTGCTGATGTCTATCCGCGTCGGGGATATGAAATGCTGAAACATGCGGAAGGTCACTTGGCGGTGGAAGTTACCGCCAGCGTGGATGCCCGGCAAAATAATACCAATTTGATTATAGAGTCGTTGCAACAATCGGTTATGCCGGAACTGGCCGCCCGTTACGGGATTCATTATTCCTTTGAAGGACGTTCGGCTGATCAGGCTGAAACCTTGGCGGATATGCGCACCGGTGTGATGGTCGGGCTGGTGCTGATTTATTTGATTCTGGCCTGGGTTTTTGCTTCTTATGGCTGGCCGCTGGTGGTTATGGCGGCAATTCCTTTCGGTTTGGTCGGTGCTTTATTTGGACATTTTGTCATGGGCATAGATCTGACCATTTTATCCTTATTTGGCTTGTTCGGCTTATCGGGCATCGTGATTAATGATTCGATTATTCTGGTGAGTTTTTATCAGAAACTGATGGAGCAGGGGATGCAGCAGTTTGATGCTTTGGTGGAAGCTTCCTGTCAGCGCCTAAGAGCGGTGCTGTTAACATCGTTAACCACCATAGCGGGACTGATGCCGCTGTTGTTTGAAACATCTTTGCAGGCCCAGTTTTTAATTCCGATGGCGACCGCGATTGCTTTTGGGTTGATTTTTTCAACCGTGCTGGTGCTGTTGATTATTCCAGTTTTGCTGTCATATCATGAGGATATACAGCGGCTGTTAAAATCCTGGTATGTGGGTTACAA
>CAYLNS010000054.1:8400-13277 GCA_964385115.1 uncultured Methylomarinum sp. | reverse complement strand
GGAACCAGAAAATCAAATAATGGCTACGACTGAGACCATTCGGCCAATATTTCATTGACTTCGTCTTTGTTAAATTCATCGGGTGAAAAATAATTGCCCACCCATTGTTTCATGGCCTGGTGCTCCGGATGCTCAGAATCGAGGAAAGCTTCCAGAAATTCCTCATAACCCCAGATACCACCAACATCTTCCGGCGGACAGGCTTTGCGGCCGGTAACACAGCGAGGCAGTTGTTTTTTGGTGTCAAACGGCAGAATTTTTTCCAGCACAACGGTATGCTCCCAGCCGTCACCAAAATCATATTCATACAGCATCTTATCTTTTTCTTTTTTCAAAAGACTGCTGAGCCTGACGCCTTTTTCATCCTGGATATCCATGCCAAAGTCCGGGTCCGGTTCGCCATACATAACCCCATCAACGACAAACTGGTGCAAATGGGTATTCATCCAGCCCATACAAATCTGGAAGATGATATGCAAGTCTTCCAGCTGGGTTGAACTGGAAACCATAATCCTCCGCCAGATAGGGGGCCTGGCACCATTTAAACTGATTTTAAGCTGATAAATATTTCGAAGTTCTGTTACGTTCATTCGCCTGCAACTGCCATTTGTTCAATTAAAATAGATCCGCTTCTGATATTGCCCCGCAAGTCCATGTCCTGACCAATGGCAATAATGGATTTAAACATATCCTGCAAATTTCCTGCGATGGTAATTTCCTCCACCGGAAACTGTATCTGTCCGTTTTCCACCCAAAAGCCCGAAGCCCCCCGGGAATAATCGCCGGTCACCATGTTAACACCCTGCCCCATCAATTCGGTGACCAACAGACCACGATGCATCTGTTTCAGCAATGCATCCAGGTCCATGTCTCCGGGTTCGACCGTCAGATTATGCACTCCGCCAGCATTGCCGGTGGTTTGCATGCCCAGTTTTCTGGCGGAATAACTGCTGAGTACATAGGATTTTAAAATACCCTGACTGACAATATCCCTTGTTTGGGTGGCAACGCCTTCGGCATCATAACTGGCGCTGCCCAGCCCGGCCGGTATTAAAGGTTGCTCGTGAATTCTGACAAAATCCGGCAAAATCTGTGTATCCAGCGCATCCAGTAAAAATGAGGATTTTCGATAAAGATTCCCGCCGCTGATGGCACTGACCAATGAACCGATAAGCCCGGTGGCTACTTCTGCGGCAAACACAACCGGACACTGCCGGGTTGACAAACTTCTGGCCCCCTGCCGACGAATGGTTCGTTGCGCTGCTTTTTCGCCGACGGCGACTGGCGTTTCCAGCAGGTTTGGATTACGGGATACGGTGTACCAATAATCCCTTTGCATATTGTCGCCTGTTCCGGCCAGAACCGAACAGGAAATTGAATGTCTGCTGGAGGGATAGCCCTGCAAAAAGCCCAAAGAATTACCCAGCACCCGAATCCCCTGATGAGTACTGATGCTGGCCCCCTCAGAATTACTGATATCAGCATGAAAATGACGCGCCGCATTTTCACATTCTATCGCAATATCAATCGCCTGCTCGGCATTCAGCGACCAGGGATGGTTTAAATCCAAATCAGGAAATTCGGTCGCCAGCAAATCCTTATCGGGAAGCCCGGCATAAGGGTCCTCGCTGGCATAACGGGCAATACTGCAGGCAGCTCTGACAGTTTCCCGCAGGGAATCCGTTGACAAATCGTTGCTGCTGGCCGTGCCTTTGCGCTGACCAAAGTAGACTGTCACAGCCAGCCCTTGGTCACAATGATATTCAACCGTTTCCACCTCACCCAGCCTGGCCGTGACGGACAAGCCATTATCGGTGCTTAGGCCCGCTTCTGCAGCACTGGCTCCCTGCCTGCCGGCCTCATCCAGCAAATCCTGGACAATATTTTTTAAATTTTCGATTTCTTGCTGATTTTGCACAACTTATCTTCTCTTGTTTAGATGCTGGTCCCGCCAACGGTGAGATTATCAATTTTCAAAGTAGGTTGACCTACACCAACAGGCACACTTTGCCCATCCTTACCACAGGTGCCGACACCGCTGTCCAGTTCCAAATCCGAACCCACCATTGATACCCGGGTCAAAACATCCGGGCCGTTGCCAATCAAGGTTGCGCCTTTAACCGGTTGGGTGATTTTTCCATTTTCAATCAGATAAGCTTCGCTGGCTGAAAACACGAATTTTCCGGAGGTAATATCCACCTGGCCACCGCCAAAATTTCTGGCATACAAGCCCTTTTTAACCGAGCCGATAATTTCTTCAGGATTGTGATTCCCGGGCAGCATATAGGTATTGGTCATTCTTGGCATCGGTAGACAGGCATAAGATTCCCGCCGCCCATTTCCGGTCAGCGCTGCGCCCATCAAGCGGGCATTTAACTTATCCTGCATATAGCCTTTTAAAATACCTTTTTCAATTAACACGGTATTTTCACAGGGCACCCCTTCATCATCCACACTGAGCGAACCACGGCGGCCCGGCAAAGTGCCATCATCCACCACGGTACATAATTCCGATGCCACACGCTCACCGACCCGACCGCTGAAGGCGGATGTTCCTTTACGGTTAAAATCACCTTCCAGGCCATGACCGATTGCTTCATGCAATAAAATCCCGGGCCAGCCAGGGCCTAAAACAACCGGCATGTTCCCGGCAGGCGCATCCACTGCCTGGAGATTGACTTGCGCCTGTCTGACCGCCTCCCGGCCATAGCCCAACGCGGTATCCTGCTGCAAAAAGAACTGATAGTCATTGCGTCCGCCACCGCCCATACTGCCTGTTTCGCGTCGGCCGTTTTCTTCCATAATCACCGTCACATTCATTCTGACCAATGGCCTGATGTCAGCCACCAATGAACCGTCATGACTGGCAATCAGAATATTTTCATAGACACCGACCAGCGAAACCATGACTTCTTCAATCCGATTGTCAAGCTTACGGGTCTGCTCATCAATTTTTTTAAGCAGAGCAATTTTTTCTTCGTCCGGCAAAGAACCCAGCGGATTAAGTGCCGGATAAAACTGAGGCCAGTCGCCTTTATTTTGCACAGCAACCTGCCGGTTCTGGCCTTGTCTGACTATCGCCTTGACATTGCCGGCCGCCTCCAGCAGTACACCGAGCTCCAGTCTGTCGCTGTAGGCAAAACCGGTTTTTTCTCCGGACACCACCCGGACACCGGCACCGGTCTCAATACTATGGTTGCCCTGTTTAACAATACCGCCTTCCAGTTGCCAGGATTCAAAATGGCTGCTCTGGAAATAAATATCGGCCAGATCCACAGGCACGCTCAACAGCCTGGCCATAATCTGATCAATATCCTGCCGCTGCATTCCATGCGGTACCAGAATGGAGTCGGTTACTTGGTTTAATAATGTCATTTTTTCTTGATTATCCTCAGCCTGAGCCGGTTTTATCTTGTTTCTCTTTCTGGTTGCCATGGTGACTGAAGCGTCATTCGCTATCTTCAGCTTCATCTTTATGGATAGCGTCATACAAGGCTTGAATCAACTTGGCCGAGCCATCTGCCAGCTCTTCATCGTCATCATCGGTTTCAGCCTGCTTTATCAGCCTGGCCCGAACCTGGGTTTCGGTATCCTTCCATTTCAGCGTCAGCTGATATTCCGCTTCCCCGTAATCGTCTTCAAACCATAAAAACCTGACATTTCCAAAGGTTTTGCCAATATCTTTACTGGGGTCGTATTTAACCAGGAAAACACCTTCTTCGCGGTTTTTATCAGTCACTTCAATTTTTTTATCGGCCAGCGCCTGACTGACCACTTCCCAGGCGCGATCCGGTAGTTTTTTAATCAATAAAACCGGCGGTGATTCGGCATCATCAATAAACACCCAAGGCTCGGTTTTTTTACTGTGCCCTGTTGTCTGCTGTTGCTGGCTGACCACTTGGTCAGACGGAATATCAATGCGGGGCGGCGCCTCCAGACTGGAGGTATCCCGATAACGCGGCTTGACTTCTGAACAGCCGTCAAGCAGCAGGATGCCCAGGCTGGCAATCAATAATAATCGCTGGCTCATTAGCTACAGGTGAAACGTCTATGCTGTAAAACAGGAAAAGACTGCCGGGTTTTTTCCAGCTTTTCAAGGTCAATATCGGCGCTGACAAATCCGGCCCCGGTTTTATAACAATCCAGAATCACACCCCAGGGGTCAATAATCATACTGTGGCCGAAGGTTTTGCGGCCATTAATATGAAAACCGCCCTGATTGGAAGCAATCACATAACATTGATTTTCAATGGCTCGAGCTCTTAGCAACACCTCCCAGTGTGCGGCGCCGGTTTCTGCAGTAAAAGCTGCCGGAATGGCCAGTATATCGACATTTTGATAGGCCATGGTGCGAAAAAACTCAGGGAAGCGTAAATCATAGCAAACCGCCACCCCCAGTTTACCGAAAGGGGTTTCTATCACCAGAGAATTTTCTCCGGCTTCTATCGAGTCTGATTCCTTATAGACCTCATTCGTCTCAGGAACACAGACATCAAACAAATGCACCTTGTCATAACGGGCAACTTTCTCACCCTGATCATTAAAAACCAGACAGGCGGCCCTGACCTTATTATCATCATCGGCCACCAGCGGGATGGTTCCGCCCACCAGCCAGACACCATATTCCCGGGCGGTTTTTGCCAGAAATTCCTGGATGGGGCCTTCGCCTTCTTTTTCCCTGATTTTTACCTTGTCATATTCATCTGTTCCCATCAGGGCAAAATTTTCCGGCAATACAACCAGCTTGGCTCCTGCTTTTGCAGCTTCTGCAACCAACTGGCCAGCGCGCATCAAATTGGCGCTGACATTCGGACTGGATGCCATCTGTATGGCGGCACATATTGTCATTTGTTTTCTCTTTTTCTAATCGTTTTATT
>CAYLNS010000054.1:0-8300 GCA_964385115.1 uncultured Methylomarinum sp. | reverse complement strand
ACCCCAGTCAGTTCGTAAAATTTTTTATTGAGGAAAAACTGTCAATTCCTTCCATATTTTTTTGAACAGCCCATCATTTTCATGGATGGGTGTAACCTGAACATCAGACCATGGCCCATACACATGATATTCCGAGCCAAAAAAATACCCTTCTTTATAATCATCGGTCAAGGCACGGGTAACCGCACTGGCTATTCCGCTCACAATTGTACCAGCAATAGGTATGGCTGCAGAACTTTTCGGGATGACCCAGATATGATGATTCAGGGTTTTATCGGTTAAATTCACAATACCGGCAATTTTAATCTGAGCAGCAATCGCATCAATCAGCAGACTGTCTGTTCGCAGCTTACCTGCAGCAAGATTAAAGCGGCCGGTAATCCGGTTAAATGCTAATCCTTTCTGATAAATATCGCTGAAATCCAGCGAAAATCTCTTCACCCATTGCTTGATGGCAATCAGACCCAGCAAGCGGCCAAAACCGGGCTCAATACTGGCTATACGCCCGCCTTGCAAATCTACATCAAAAGAGCCTTCTGTATTCTGCAGAGAAAAAGCAAGCGGCGAGTCATCCCAACCGATAGAAAAACTGATATGGGCTTTTGTTTCCCTAAAATCACTTTTAAAACCTAAATCCTGTAAAAAGCCGGAAAAATTATCACTGTAAATATTACCGGAAAACTCTGTCCGTTTATGCAGGTGATTTTCCAGCCACTGCCCGGACATATCCAGATTGGCATGCTGCCCGTTAACAGAAATCATCTCAAAACGAATGCCCGAGTTGACCCGCCGAGTGATGACCCGCATTTTCCCCAAGTTCTTGCCCTGCCAGATGAATTTTTCCGCAAAGATATCAAACAGTGGAACATTTTTTGGATGAATTGCCATATCCTTATCAGCGGAAGCCGTCGTTTTAAAGCGATCCACATTGATGGATGATAGCAGCAGAATCACTTTACCAGTATCATTCAAGTTCACTGGCATGACGATATCCCCCGTTGCCATTTCACTTTGCATCTGCCCGCGCCATTGGTTTTTAATCCGCATCAAATGCAAATTAAAGGCACCCAACGCTGCTCCATTCCACTGCAATTGACGAATATTGGCTTCTACAGCCTGCAGCCTGGATAATGGGCTGCTCCCTGACCCCGATTCCAGTCCCATCCAGTTCGCCAGATCCAGCTTGTTCCTTTGTATATCGAGAGTAATTCCCGGCCGGTCCGGTAGTTTTTGTCGTCCTTCTCCCAATAAAATATGCGCAGAATAGATACTGGCATCCTTTTTTCTGAGCAATAAAGCCACTTTCAATTCATCATCATAATCCACCCATAAAGGCAGGGTGTCTGCTGCTGTTAATTGCAGGAATATTTTCACCGGCCGGCTCTGCTGCGCGGTTTTGGCCAGGGTATCCGGCAATAAAACCTCAACCCCTTTCAGATTGCTACGCAGGGTTAATGATGATTCGCCTGAAACCGGCGATAATGCCAAATCAATCTGATAATCCAGCAGGCCTTTGACCCGTTCATTTTGCAAAGCCGGAAACTGCTGATACAGCTTTGTGACAGGGAGCTGTCCAAACGCCCTGATATGCGTTTTGCCTTTCTCGGTATTGATGTTTGCCTGCAACTCATAGCCCAACAATTTCCCTTTAAGCGATTTCGCAAACAAACCCTGTTCAGTAAAACTCAAAGTTCCATTGACATCCGTCAACGTCAGGTCGATAGGTTTAATAAATATCTGACTGTTCTTTAGATGAAAATGCCCCGCAACCTTAGTTGCATCCGTATTATTAACCGGCACAACGAGTTTAACGGTCACCGTGGTACGGCCGGTGACATCGACTGTTTCAACGACATCATCGACCGTAGCATGCAACGGCGTTTTTTGCATAAACTGCAACAAATGGGTAATTCTTCCATTTATTTTTGCATCAACCTGCACCGTATCGGCCCGATCCAGATTATCAATATGTACTTTGGTTGAAAAAGCATGGATATTACCTGAACGGGCTGTATCAACATCAATATCCAAGGTATTCGCCAGAAAATGCAATTGGGCTTTCAAATCCGTCAGCCTGGGCCATTCGGGACTGTACCTAAGAACGCCTTTATCAATATCAAACACAGCTTCAAACTTTCCCTGTCCCTGTTCAAAAGGAAACTGGTCCAGATTACCCGATACCAGCATCTGCCCTGAAGAAATCTCACCGGGAATAAATGCATTATCCAGCCATTCCACTATCTCCCTGCCCATCACTGAAACCGGTAAATAAGGGCTGATTTGTTTAACCCGGCCGGTACTGTTAAATGCCATTTGCATATCCATAAACACTGGCTGGTCGGATTTGGGGAACATCATCTGCAAACGTGAAAAAAACTGCAATACCGGTGTTTTTAAAACAATATCTGCGGCATTTAAAACTAATCCGCTCTCATTATTTTCCCAGCTTAGACGCCCCTGAATATGCTCAAAGCCCAAAGCATTTCTGAACAAGTCTTTAAAATATATTTTGGATGCTTCGCTGTTCAGTTCAACAAGCCCGGATTGTGAATCCCCTTTTAGATAACCGCTAATGCCGTTAAAATCGGGTATTGACCAGGCTGTTTTTAGCGAGATATCAGAAAAATTACCCTGCCCGGCATAATCACTGTTTTTTCTGTTCAGAAAAAAAACAAAATCATCCAGAACACCGACCGTTTTTAAAGATTCAAGCCGATATTCCCGGAGCGTGTCCGATGGAACAAAATCAGTCAGATATTCAAGCAAATGCAAATCAAAACCTTTAACTCTGCCGGAAAGGATATCCGCCTGACTTTGTGCGATGCTAAATTGACGGGCGCTGTAAGTCTTTGAGCCGTTCTGAACAGTCAAATCAAAAATATCCAGTCGCCCACCCTCTTCTGCTGCTCTCCAGCCTAACCCTCCGGACAAACGCGCCAGTTTGAGTGATTTATCCGCTTTTTTTAAAACCACCTCGCGGCTATCCAGTTCCACCGTCAGTAACTCAAGCGACTGCTCCTGCCAGTTAAGCCACAGTTTTAAATCCCCCGAGCCGGCAATAAACTTTATTTTTCCAGGTACATGAATGGTTTTAAAGATATTAGCAAACTGAAGCGCCTGTCCCCGCAGAAACAATTGTCCGGTTTCGATATTTGAATTAAACAGATCACCGTTAAGTTTGGCCGACAACCGAATGGATGAACCGTACTGCTCAGGCAGCTGGCTAATCAAATTGATTTCATAAAAGCTCTCTGCTGCATTACTTTTGAATAATAAATCCACCTGATCAAAGGTAATCGGAGCCAATGCATTTTTTTCATCCTGCCAGTGTATCCGACTGCTCAGAAGCTCATAATGCCCCCCCGACAGCAGCCATTGTGGAAACTCATCCTGCCCGGAATCCAGCCCCTTGATGGTAATCCGGCCATCACCCTTCCTGACTATTGTCAATTCTGTGCCGATTAACGATATCCAGCTGGAAGCGATTAAACTGTGCCTGAAAAGCAGTTTCCCCAGATCAAGCCCCAGCCGGACTTCATCAAGTTTTATCAGCGGTCGGCCTTGTTTATTCCGGGATAAAACATCAAGATCGCGCAAAATAATTTCAGGATTAAAACCGCGGGTTCCGGCACGGATGGAGCCGATTTGCACATTAAGCTCGGTTAATTCAAAAATTTTCTCTTGCAGGCGGCTTTTATAATCTTCAACCGCCGTTAAAGAGAGCCTTATGGCAACAGAGCCTAAAGCCGCAATAATCAGCAGCCAGAACAGTAAATGGCGTATGGCCCGGGTAATGTGTGGGATCACAATATTTTTTAAACCCTGTAGAATTTAAGACAGGCAGTCATCAGTCCATTTCGAATATTCCAAAAGAGCATACATATTCCCTAACGGATTTGCATGGTCTCCCTTGATACTCATACCGGGAGCCCTCTTAACCGGATATAACTTTCCGCCCAGAAAGGAGAAAACAAAAAACCTATCCATAAAAAACAGGAAATTTACCCCGTTTTTTACAATAAAACCACGTCATATTGCTCTTGATTATATTGCGACTCCGCCCGGAACTTGATGGAAATGCCCAGAAAAACCTCCAGTTCGGCCAGCATATCAGCCTCTTCATCCAGCAGCATTTCAACCACCTCGTTAGAAGCCAGTACCAGAATTTGCTGGACTTCATACTGCCGGACTTCGCGGATGATTTCCCGGAAAATTTCAAGACAAATAGTCTCAGCCGTTTTTAACACACCCCGCCCGCCACAAGCTGAACAAGTCTCACATAAAATATGCTCAAGACTCTCCCGGGTGCGCTTACGGGTCATTTCCACCAGCCCCAGCACAGAAACTTCGGTGATTTTGGTTTTGGCGTGATCTTTATCCAGATGTCGCTGTAACGCACTTAACACCAGCTTTTTATGCTCATCACTTTTCATATCAATGAAATCAATGATGATAATACCGCCCAGGTTTCTCAGTCTTAACTGCCGGGAAATGGTCTGCGCCGCTTCTAAATTGGTTTTGAAAATGGTTTCCGCCAGATTGCGCCCACCGACATAGGCCCCGGTGTTCACATCAATCGTCGTCATCGCCTCGGTCTGATCAAAAACCAGATGTCCGCCGGATTTCAGTTGCACCCGTCTTTCCAGAGCCTTGGCGATTTCATCTTCAATATTATAGATATCAAAAAGTGGCCGCTCGCCGGAATAATGCTCAATCACCGGCATGATATCCGGCACAAACACTTCGGCAAATTCCACCAGCTTATGATAGGTTTCCCGCGAATCCACTCTGACCTTTTCAATCCCTTCCTTGTACAAATCCCTTAACGTGCGGATGCTCAATGGCAAGTCCTCATGTATTAAGGCTTTGGGCTTCGCCTGTTTGGACTTTTCTAAAATCGCCTCCCACAGCTTTAATAAAAAAGTCATGTCCGAAATCAGAACCGCTTCCTCAACACACTCGGCCGCTGTTCTGGCTATAAAACCACCCGTGGCATTTTTTTCCTGATAGGCTTCCATGCAGGCTCTTAAGCGGTTACGCTCGGACTCACACTCGATACGCTGGGAAACACCGCAGTTTTTTGCATACGGCATATAAACCTGATAACGGGAGGGAATGGATATTTCTGTTGTCAGCCTGGCGCCCTTTGTTCCCAATGGGTCTTTTGTGACCTGAACAATTATTTTCTGGCCTTCTCGCAAATAATGCTCGATGTTCTCTGAGCCCTTTTTTTCCAGCTCCCGGGTACTGAAATCAGACAAATGCAAAAAAGCCGCCTTTTCCAGGCCAATATCCACAAATGCCGCCTGCATACCCGGCAAAACCCGGCAAACCTCGCCTTTATAAATATTTCCCACCAAGCCTTTTTTCAGCATCCTTTCAATAATCAGTTCCTGCAAAACGCCATTTTCCACAACGGCAACCCGGGTCTCAGGTGGAGTTACATTGATTAAAATTTCTTCACTCATTTGAGAACCTTGATTCCTTGTTGTTGTAAAAGTTGTGCCGTTTCAAACAAAGGCAACCCCATAACACCGGAATAACTGCCTTTAATAGACTCAATAAAAATACTGCCAACACCCTGTACCGCATAGGCGCCGGCTTTATCCGCAGGCTCCCCCGTTTGCCAGTAGGCTGCTATTTCATCCTCAGTTAACGACCTGAATGTTACTTCGGTAATGCTGACTGCCTGCTGAAAATCATTTCCCATTCCTAATACAATCGCACTATAAACCCGATGTGTTCGCCCGGACAATGCCAGCAGCATCTGCCTTGCATGCTCAAAATCTTCCGGCTTGCCCATAATACAGTCATCCAGAACGACGGCTGTATCCGCTGCCAGAACCGGCTTATCCAGCTTATTGAAAGAGTGACAAACGCGGGCTTTTTCAGCCGCAATCCGTTCAACATAAGCCAGCGCCCGTTCATTGCTTAACGGTGTTTCATCAATATCAACCGGCATCACCTCATAGCTGACTCCAATTTGCTCCAATAATTCCCTTCTGCGGGGCGAGGCCGAAGCCAGAATAAGGTCTGCACTCATAAATTAGCGATGATAAGGATGTGATTGAAGAATGCTCCAGGCCCGGTAAATCTGCTCGGCAACAATCACCCGAACCAAAGGATGCGGAAAAGTCAGCCGCGACAAGCTCCAACTCTCCCGGGCCTTTTCCTTGACCGAATCAGCCAGGCCTTCCGGCCCACCTATCATTAACGCCACATCGCGAAAATTGTCCTGCCAGCGCAACATGGCATCCGACAACTCTTTTGTCGTCCAGGCTTTTCCGGGGATATCCAGCGTTACAATATGCGCCCCCGGAGGAACGGCCGCCAACATCCGGGTTCCCTCATCACGAACAATTCGGGCGGTATCACTGTTTTTACTGCGCTTACCGGGAGCTATTTCTTTCAGCCCCAATTGACATTCCCGGGGCAAACGTTTGGCATATTCATTAAACCCCTGCTCCACCCAGCCAGGCATACGGTTACCGACAGAAACAATATTAATATTCATGAACAGCAGGATACACATAAGCCCCAAGGCTTGCAATACACTGACGAAACTTGTAAAAAGATTTTTTTATGTTATACATTAACAGGATATATAAATACTTTAATCTTAGGCTTTAACATTAAATATGATGGAAATAAAATCCAGCCTACTCGGCGAACAACAGGTTGACCCCGATACTATTCTGATATTTCCACAGGGAATCCCGGGGTTTGAGCAACAAACCCGTTTCAAACTGTTTCATCAGCAAGGCAATGACGTCCTCTACTGGCTGCAAGCGTTAGACGATGCCGACCTGACTTTTTCAGTCACCCATCCTGCAACATTTAATATTAATTATCAGTTCAGCCTGACCGACGAAGAAGAAAAGTTGCTTGATTTGCAAGAAAATGACAATCTACTGATTATGATTATGCTGCATAAAGAAGAAAGCGGCGAGCAACCCACCGTTAAAGGCTCAATAAAATTCCCTTTAATCATAAATGAACGCAGTCGTTTTGGCATACAGAAAGCGTTGCTTGAACCGGAACAAAGCATTACGCTGGCAGATAAAAACAGTGAAATCCATATCACTGAAAAATAATAAGGCTATTTTATTTGGAATAAATACAGAGTCTATGCAACCTGAACAGGAATAGACTCACTGGAATGAGAAATACGATTGCTTTCATCAAAATAAACCAGCGTCGGCTTGAAACCAGCCAATTCTTTTTCATCCAGCACCGCATAAGTACAGACAATAATTAAATCACCTGGACAAGCCCTGCGAGCCGCCGCCCCATTGACCGAAAAGATTCCTGAACCGTCTTCGGCGCGAATCGCATAAGTGGTAAACCGCTCGCCGTTGTTAATATTATAAATCTGAATCTGCTCGTATTCCCGGATTCCGGCAAAATCCAGAATATGGCCGTCAATCGCACAAGACCCCTCATATCCCAGCTCAGCATGCGTTACCGTTGCCCTGTGCAACTTGGCTTTTAACATAGTAGTGTGCATAACGATCTTTCTCTGATATTTTTGGGAACAGTAAATTATGCCTGAAACTCAGCTAATCTTCAATCCCAACCGCAAATGATTCCCATTAACGAAGAATGCTTTCTAAGCACGTCTACCAAATCCGACCAAAGCAAACACCCCGGTAGCCAATAACCAAAAGGCAGCAGGTAATGGCACAACCACAGGTGAAACCGCCCCGCTAATAAAGGGGTGATTTGTTCCCCCGCTACCAATCGCATACTTGGATAAATCCAAATCAAGCAATGCTGAAGCAGTCGCTGTTAGTGGTGATTGAAATACAAGTGTAATATCAACACCATCGTCATTAAGGTTCTGAATTAACGTAAATTCGATAGACTTGTTAATATCAAAAGTAATATTCAAATCATTCAACGTATGCGTCGTCAAGGGAATCGTTAATTCCCGAAAAACACCCTGACCATTTTCAAAATCACCTTCATTATAAGTCCAGTCAAAAGTTCCGGTCATCTGGCTGCTACTGGTTAGAAAAACATTATCCAACTGATAAGTGACTGTCCTCGCATAAACAGGTGTTGCTGAATAACAATACAGACCCATGCCAAAAACCAAGGCATAAAATACTCTAACTATACTGGATTTCATTTTTACCCCCCAAATCTGTTAGCAACTTCAAGACTACCTAAAATCAACTCATAAGTACAATAAATTGACGTCTTCGAAGCTGGATGAAAATTGCTCTTTCCAAAGAAACCATCGCTTCAGCAGTAGAGATAGAATATTACTGAACAGTAATTTATTTCTCCGCCATCAT
>CAYLNS010000053.1:10496-13551 GCA_964385115.1 uncultured Methylomarinum sp. | reverse complement strand
CAGAAGACGCCGTGAATACGTCCGTATAGGCTGGAATGTGACATCCCTGTCACATACACTTCTTCCGCAAGTAACTGATATTTTATGGTTTTAGTTGAATTATTTTGGCTGAATAAATATCAGGCTTTTTAGAGATTCTATATTTTCAGAAGGAAGTTTGAGGGTGACGTTTACTTTGGTGCCAAAATCCTGATGAATGATTTTTCCGTCCAGTTTTTTTAAATGATATTCCAGTTGTTGAAAGTCTTTATAATCCAGTTCCAGCTTGATTTGGGCATAGTCAATATAATCTGAGAGTGTCGAAGCTTCGATCACTTTTTTGGCTGCGCCACTATAGGCCCGTGTCAGGCCGCCGGCGCCTAATTTGATACCACCAAAATAACGTACAACAATTAATACGGCATTGATGATTTGTTTGCCTTCAAGGTGCTGGTAAATAGGTTTTCCGGCTGTCCCTGAAGGCTCGCCTGCGTCATTGAAACGACAAACCAAACCTTTGTCGGTTTGAATGCGATAGGCAAAAACAACATGGCTGGCGTCAGGGAATTGCTGATAATAGTGATAAATAATCTGCTTGGCTTCAGTTTCTGATGAGCAGGGATGAAGGGCGGCGATGAAGCGTGATTTTTTGATGATTTCTTCAGTCTCGGTGGCCTGAGTCACAATTTTCATGGCTTACAGTAATTGTCGGATTTCAGGGTGCCGGTTCAACAATGTCTGACGAAAGTTTTCTATTTCCTGTTCATTATTGCGTAAATCTCGGTGGATGGGGACTTCAATATTATTGATGACCTGCATGGGTGGGTGGGATAAAAAAACAATCCTGTCCGCCAGAGCGATGGCTTCGCGCAAATCATGGGTGACAAATAAAACGGTGTGCGGACGTTGTTGCCAGAGCTGTAATAATAATTCACGGACCTGACGGGCGGTCGGGGCATCCAGAGAAACAAAAGGTTCATCCATCAGCAGAATATCCGGGTCAATGGCAAAAGCGCGGATAATGGCGACCCGACGACTCATGCCCAGGGATAAATGCTCGGGATAGGCATTTTGAACCCGCGTGAGTTGCATGGTATCCAGCAATGCATCCAATGTTTTTTCAGAAACGGGCGATTGGCAGGCCAGTTCGATATTTTCTCTTACTGTATGCCACGGTAACAGCCTGGGGTTTTGAAAAACATAGCCGATTTTTGGCTGATGTTGAGTGTGTGGAAAGGTGATTTTACCCTGATAGTTTTTATCCAGTCCGGCAATGATATTTAACAGTGTGGTTTTGCCGCATCCGGAGGGGCCAACCAGACAAACAAATTCATGGGTTTGAATAGTAAGGTCAAGGTTACCAATGGCTTGGTGGTCCTGATTATTAGTCTGTTTGCCTGAATAGGTTTTGTTGTTAATCTGAATCTTGATTTTGCTCATCGGCGCCACCTTTGAGCTTTGATGTCCAGGGGTTTTAATAGAGTCAGTTCAATCAATTGAATCACGCTGACAAAGGCGATGGTGTAGGCCAGAATGCTGGCTACATCAAATAACTGGAAGAACAGATGCAGTTGATAGCCCATGCCGTTGCTGCGGCCCAGCAACTCAACCACTAGAATGATTTTCCAGATTAGTGCCAGGCCGGAACGGGTGGCTGCCATGATAAATGGATGAAGCTGCGGCCAGATGACGTGTCGGAGTATTTTTTTTCTGCTGAATCGAAATGATTCGGCCATTTCCAGTAAATCTTTATCCAGCGCTCTCATGCCTTCACGAATGGTGACGACGACATTGGGAAGTTTGTTAATGACAACCGCCAGAATGGCTGCCGATTCAGAAAGTCCAAACCAGACATAGCATAAAATAATGGTAACCAGGGCCGGGATATTAAGAAAGATAATCAGCCAGTTATCGAAAAACCTATCCAGTGTTTCGTAACGACCCAAGAGTATTCCCAGTGCGCAACCCAATAGCATGGCAATTATAAAACTGACCAGCAAACGCAGTAAGGTGATGCCAAGATGATAAGGTAATTCACCGGATTTAATCGATGCGACAAATACCTTTGCAACGCTTATAACATCCGGCAAGACCGGGGTGTTTAGCCATAAGGCCAGGCCTTGCCATAAGCTTATCAACAGAATTAACGATAATGCAGCCAGTATTTTGCCTGAGTTACAAAAACCTTGTTGCATGTTTAATCAAAATACCAGAATGTTCCTGGCTGGATAGTTTCTGAGGTACCGGTCAGTTTGTTGTGGCTGAGTTGTTTCAGGTATCGATAAACCTGTTCGGCAGCATCCTGGTTTTTGTGTGACCACTGCTGGATTCTGCCCTGACAATAGCGCTGGCGTAACAGTTTTTGCAGGTTGGCGGTTTTTGCCTTGGTCAGCGGCAGAATTTTCTGCCATGCACTATCTGAAGTGCAAAGCGTGTTTCGTGCATTGGCGGTATCAGTCAGAAAAGAATTAATGGCGTTTTTATTGTTTTCAGCCCAGCTTCGGTTAAAGACATAGCCCAGCATCGGCACTTTTTCCTGGATACCCAAACGATGCAAAATATCCTGACCATTTAGTAATTGACGGTAGTCCCGGGTTTCCAGTCGGGCGGCAAAATGCCAGTAGTTCAGCAATGCATCAATTCTGCCTTGCAGGAGTTGTTGATTTAACAGCGGTGGTGCAGCATAGACTTTTTGAACTGTTTGATTCAGGTCCAGGTGTTGTTTTTTGGCCAGAGCCTGGAGTAGCAGCCAGTTTTTATCCAGTTCGCCACCGGCAATACCCAGTTTTTTTCCGGCAAGGTCTTTTAAGCTTTTAATGGGGCTGTCGTTTGCGACGAGTAATGCACCGGAGGTGTTGGAATAAGGATAAAAGCTAAAGTCTGAGCCTTGGCTACGCAAGCGTGAAACCCACACCCAGTCGGCAACAATCATATCGACTGCACCGGATTGCAGGGCGATTTTTCCGGATTGGGGTGAGGCCAATGCAGTGACTTTCAAGGTATAGGCGGCCGTACTCAGTCCTTTTGAATGTTGCAGCGTGGTTATTTCCCAGTTGACTGTTCCATAAGCCAGTAT
>CAYLNS010000053.1:5346-10396 GCA_964385115.1 uncultured Methylomarinum sp. | reverse complement strand
GATTTAATGACAAAATAACCCGTAATAGATGAAATAATTCCCAGAATCAGACAACCTAACAGAAAAGGGCCGCCAATATCGCCTAAGCTGGACATTACACTGTCAACAGTGAATTCCATGTCAATATTGGAGGTTTCCTCGCCCAGCATTTTCAGGCCCAGCAAATAGGCAAAATAAAACATGGGAGGCATGGTCAGTGGGTTGGTAATCCAAACCAGGGCCACCGAAACGGGTAAATTGGCGCGTAAAAATAACGCAGCAATGGCCGCGATAATCATTTGGCCAGGGGTGGGTATCCAGGCAACAAACAAACCGACTGCAAAAGCCATGGCAACAGAACGACGGTTTAAATGCCACAAATTGGGGTTATGGAGACGATCCCCTAAAAACTGCAGGTTTTTATGTTCCTTCAGTTTTTCCGGATCCGGCATATACTTCTTGATAATATTTTTAGGCATAGTCCAGGAAAGCTATTGCTGTAATTTGCTACATTTTAACAGGTTTTGCGAGTCTTTAGGATAGCTTAAACCATTGTCTGTCAGGGATACATTTATCGGCTATTGGTAAAAAGAGGAAGGTCAGGCTAGTTTGAACATTTATATCAGGAGGACGGTGATACTGATGAGCGGGATAATCCACTAAAATGATTTATCCAGCTCTCGGTTTTCTTGCGGGAATAGTCAGTGTCATGCAATTGCAGGCGCTGCCCGAAAATACTTATCTATGGGTGATAGCCGCTGTTGCGGTACTGTCACTGTATTTTCGAAGCTGGATTTTTTTTGCGTTTTGCGTGGGTATTATTTGGGCTTCGTGGGTTTCCATGCAGGTGCTGGATCAGCAATTGGCCAAGGAAAAAGAAGGCCGGATTTTAATCGTAGAGGGCAGGGTGGTGGATATCCCGGTCAGGCGGGATAAAAGAATCCGTTTTGATTTCAGGGTGACTCATCCCGAAGCGGGTGTGCCGGGTAAGATACGCTTAAATTGGTATTTTCCTGACCCATTAATCAAGGCGGGACAGTATTGGCAGTTGGCGGTGAAGTTAAAAAGACCTCACGGGCGCTTTAATCCGGCCGCATTTGATTATGAAGGCTGGCTGTTCAGAAACCGGATTGCGGCGACAGGATATGTACGCCAGAGCCCTGAACCTCGTCTATTGGGAGAAGATACGTTCAGTATTGCCTATTGGCGTAATAAAATTGCTGAATATTTGCAGGAACACGTTGAAAACCCGCGTATTTCAGGCATTTTCAGAGCATTGGCGGTGGGGGATAAATCACATATTTCCCAACAAGACTGGGCGGTGTTTAGAAGTACCGGGACGGCGCACCTGGTCGCTATATCGGGTTTGCATATTGGTCTGATAGCCGGACTGGCTTATTGGTTGAGTCTGAGATTCTGGTTGTTCTGCCGAATCAGAGCGTTATCGCCTCAGCGCATAGCCATCGTAACCGCACTGTTAATAGCCGTTTTATATGCTGCGTTAGCGGGATTTTCGTTACCAACCCAGCGGGCGCTGGTTATGGTGACGATTACCTTTCTGGCTGTTTTTTGGCAACGACATATCAAATTCAGTCAATTGATTGCGTTAGCACTTTTGGCCGTGTTGATTTTTGACCCGTTAGCCGTATTGTCGGCAGGTTTCTGGCTTTCCTTTCTGGCGGTTATTTTTATTATTTATTCGGCATCCTGCCGTTTGGGATACGCTTCACGCTGGAAAGCGGCCATAAAGGTTCACTGCGTTACTGCGCTTGGGTTGGCGCCGGTATTGATGTTTTATTTCCAGCAATTTTCACTGATAGCGCCGGTTGCAAATATAGTTGCCGTGCCGGTGGTGAGTTTATTGATTGTGCCAATGCTGTTATTCAGCGTTGTTGTATCTTTTTTATTCCCCGGTTTTGCAAACATCATACTGTCTCTGCTGGAATATGTTTTTCATGTTTTATGGCGGTTCTTGTCATTTTGTCATGAATTTTCCTGGGCATCATTTTCGACGGCGCCGGTTACATTATTTTCAGTGTTATTGGCGGTTTTGGGAGTTTTTATTTTGCTGGCTCCGAAAGGAGTGCCCGGACGTTATCTGGGGGGATTTTTCTTGTTGCCGGCATTGATGACAAATCCAGAATCTCTTAAAAGCGGTGAGCTTAGAATGACCTTGCTGGATGTCGGGCAGGGTTTGTCAGTTGTGGTGCAAACCCAAAATCATGTGTTGCTGTTTGATACCGGCGCCAAATTTTCTGAGGATTCTGATATGGGGAAAAGTGTGGTATTGCCTTATCTACAGTTCCGACAGATTGCAAAGATTGATCAGATGATTATCAGTCACGGCGATAATGATCATGCAGGTGGGTTAGGTTCCATTGTTTCAGCTATGCCTGTGCTGGGTATTTTAACCAGTGAGGTACACGTCATAGAACGTTATCCTGAAAAAGCCCGGTATTGTCAAGAAGGTCAGCAATGGCAATGGGACGGGGTTGATTTCAAGGTGTTATCACCAGCTGACGTGAATTTTTTTGAAAAAGAAAATAATAATTCCTGTGTTTTGAAAATTACCGCAGGTGATAACGGTTTTTTGCTGCCCGGGGATATTGAGCATCCAGCAGAAGCCTGGCTGCTTCAGCATCACCGTGAAGAAATACAGAGTAATGTGCTGATAGCCGCCCATCATGGCAGTAAAACCTCTTCTGGGCAGGATTTATTACAGGCAGTTAAACCGACTGAGATTTTGATTTCATCCGGATACAGAAACCGTTTTTCCTTTCCTCATACTGAAGTATTAAAGCGATTTCAGCAATTGGGCATCAGATGGGTGAATACAGCCGATAAGGGTGCGATTATTGTCAAAACCGATGGAGCCCGGTTAACCGTTGATGCATCTCGGGATCAATATGGACATTTCTGGAATTAAAATCGTTAGGAAATTACTGATTAATTTACGGCGTAGTTGGATTTTAGCGCGGCTTCTACTATTGTTTTTCATTAACATAGTGATTATAATACCGGGCTCTTTGAATTTGCGAGCGTGGCGGAACTGGTAGACGCGCTGGATTTAGGTTCCAGTGGGGTAGCCCGTGAGAGTTCGAGTCTCTCCGCTCGCACCATTTCTTCCTGATAGTCAGCGTCATCAACCTCTGTATTCCGGCGGTTAACGACTAATGGATGTGAAAAAAGTAGAGTCCGGAATCATCTTTCCAGTTTATGTATCGTTTCTTTGTGATTAAATCTTCCATATTCCCGGCAAAATCATCAGCTGATTGCTTTAATCATGAAAAATATACAGTTTTTTGATTAGTTTTTTCTATAATCACACCCGTATCCAGGATAACACCAGATTATTTAATGTTTGAGGTAAAGTAATGCAAGTTTCTGTCGAAAAGACATCAGAATTAGTTAGAAAAATGACCGTCAATTTACCTGAAGAAGTCGTTCAGGAAAAAATGGAATCACGCTTCAAGTCACTGGCTAAAGAAATTAAACTTGATGGCTTTCGTCCCGGTAAAGTGCCGGTTAGCGTTGTTAAAAAACAATTTGCCTCACGGGTGCGTGGGGAAGTGACCGGTGATTTGATTCAGTCGAGTTATTATGAGGCACTGAAGCAGGAAGATTTGATACCTGCCGGCTACCCGAAAATTGAGCCTACCGACAAAAAGGAAGGTCTCGAGTATGTGGCTGAATTTGAAGTCTATCCTGAAATATCGTTGGATGAAGTCAGCAACCTGAGCATTACCCGTATTACTTCAGCGATTGAAGAGTCCGATGTTGACAATATGATTAACAAATTACGGGAACAGAAAAAAGAATGGCAAAAGGTTGAGCGGGAATCACAACAGGGGGACCGGATTACGATTCATTTTTCAGGAACTTGTGAAGGCGAGAACTTTACCGACGGAAAGGTTGAAAATTATCCGGTTGAAATTGGTGCCGGACAGATGATTCCAGGTTTTGAAGATGAGTTAGTCGGTCTTAAGGAAGGCGATAGTAAAACATTTGAAGTGACTTTTCCTGAAGAATACGGAAATGAAAAGCTGGCAGGTAAAACGGCCGAGTTTGAAATAGAAGTCGTTTCAGTTGAGGAGCCGGTTTTACCTGAAATTGATGCCGAATTTATCAAAGCCTACGGTATAGAAGAGGGTGATATTGAGTCTTTTCGAGCCGATGTCAAAGCCAATATGCAGCGCGAACTGGAACAGGCGTTGAAAGCTAAGTTTAAAACGGCCGTCATGGACGCTTTATTCGAGAATATTAAGGTGACCTTGCCGAATACCCTGATTGATCAGGAAATTCAGGAAATGATGAAGCCTTATGCTGAGAATGCCAAGAAACAGAATATGTCTCTTGAAGATTTGGACCTGCCTAGAGAAATGTTTGAAGAGCAGGCAAAGCGCCGAGTCGCGCTAGGTTTGATTCTGGGTGAAATTATTCGCCAGAAAGATATCAAAGTTGATGATGAAAAAGTCAAAGAGGCGGTTGAAGATTTGGCTAAGACTTATGAAAATCCTGAACAGGTTGTGAACTGGTACTTTGAAGATCCGAAACGCTTGCAGGAAGTCCAGCAAATGGTTCTGGAAGACCAGACAGTTGACTGGGTGAAAAATCAGGCTACAGTTACTGAGGAAGCAGTTGCTTTTGACGAAGTAATGAATAAACAACAGTAATAATAATTGGCAAGAGGCACATAACCAATGTTAGAAATACAAAACGGAACGGGTAATATGGACCCCCAGGCTGCGGGCGGGCTTGTTCCCATTGTGATTGAACAAACAGCCAGAGGAGAGCGTTCTTTTGATATATATTCCCGGCTTTTAAAAGAGCGGGTTATCTTTCTGGTTGGTCAGGTAGAAGACTATATGGCTAACCTGGTTGTGGCCCAGTTGCTTTTTCTGGAATCTGAAAATCCCGATAAAGATATTCATTTATATATCAATTCCCCGGGTGGCTCGGTGACGGCGGGTATGGCAATTTATGACACCATGCAGTTTATTAAATGTGATGTCAGCACCATGTGTATCGGTCAGGCAGCCAGCATGGGGGCTTTGCTGCTGGCTGGCGGTGC
>CAYLNS010000053.1:0-5246 GCA_964385115.1 uncultured Methylomarinum sp. | reverse complement strand
GGTGGAGAGGAATAAAATACATTCCTTATGAATGTTTAGGAGCTTTATTTATGAGTATTGGTAAAGGCGGTGATGATGAAAAGCTGCTTTATTGTTCTTTTTGTGGCAAAAGCCAGAACGAGGTCAGAAAACTGATTGCCGGGCCTTCAGTTTATGTTTGTGATGAATGCGTAGATTTATGTAATGATATTATTCGTGACGAACTGTCAGAAGAAAATGAGGGCGACCAGCAAGAACGATTACCAAAGCCAAAAGAAATAAAAACAGAGCTGGACAGTTATGTCATCGGTCAGGATGAAGCCAAAAAAATTCTGGCAGTTGCCGTTTATAATCACTATAAAAGGCTAAGAAGCAATACCGGTAAAGATAATGTGGAGCTCAGTAAAAGTAATATTTTGCTGATTGGGCCGACTGGTTCCGGGAAAACACTGTTGGCTGAAACCCTGGCGCGTTTGTTGGATGTACCGTTTACCATTGCGGATGCGACAACACTGACAGAGGCCGGTTATGTGGGTGAAGATGTCGAGAATATTATTCAGAAAATTCTGCAAAAATGTGACTATGATGTCAGTAAAGCAGAAACCGGGATTGTTTATATCGACGAAATTGACAAAATCACCCGTAAATCGGATAACCCTTCGATTACCCGGGATGTTTCCGGAGAAGGTGTTCAGCAAGCGCTGCTTAAATTGATTGAAGGAACCGTGGCTTCCATTCCACCGCAAGGCGGACGTAAACATCCGCAGCAGGAGTTTTTGCAGGTTAATACCGCAAATATTCTTTTCATTGTTGGCGGGGCTTTTGCCGGTCTTGATCAGGTTATCAAAGCGCGTTCTGAAAAAGGAGGAATAGGCTTTTCGGCTGAGGTCAAATCCAAAGACGACAGTAAAAATGTCGGCGAGCTGTTTGCGGAGGTTGAAGCGGAAGATTTAATTAAATATGGTCTGATTCCAGAATTTGTGGGCCGTCTGCCTGTGGTGGCTACATTGGAGGAGCTGGATGAGGATGCCTTGATTAAGATTCTGACAGAACCGAAAAATGCGCTTATCAAACAATATCAGCATTTATTTGCTATGGAAGGGGCTGAACTGGAATTTCGTGAAGATGCATTAAGAGCCATTGCCCGAAAATCCATGGAACGAAAAACAGGGGCGAGAGGTCTGAGAACTATCGTTGAGAATGTTTTACTGGATACGATGTATGAATTGCCTTCCAATGATGATATTTCTAAAGTGGTCATCGATGAAAATGTTATTTTGGGAAAATCAGAGCCGATTTTGATTTATGAGACGGATTCAAAAAAAGTAGCATCGGACTGATGCATATTTGATAAACAGTCAGAAGAAGGAGCTTTGCTATGAATGGCAGGCTCCTTTTTTTGTGAGTAGCAAATGAAACTTTTTATTGCGATTGGCATTCAATACTTGAAAAATAAATTTTAGCCTCCATAAATTGCCTAACGAGAATATTTATTGAGAAGCAAGATTCTCAATAAAAAGAAATGGTAACTACTTAGTATATTTTAGTTTCAATATCAGTCACTGATTCCAGAAGATGCTGTCAATGCATCTATGTAGGCTTGTGAATGTCATTTATGATTTCTGCGTACTTATGTAACCAAACTGATATTTGATAAATTCAGAAGAAATTAATATGCAAGATAGTTGCGAAAAATGTAACAAACTCTATAGTTGAAAATAGTAATGAATGAATTAATACAAACGAATGAATGGGTTCCGGTTTTACCCTTAAGAGATGTAGTGGTATATCCACATATGGTTATTCCACTTTTTGTCGGTCGGGAAAAATCCATCATTGCCCTGGATACTGCAATGAAAGAAGACAAGCAGATTTTGCTGGTCTCTCAAAAGCAGGCCGATATTGATGACCCTGATTTTTCAGAATTATACCAGGCAGGTACATTGGCAAATATCCTGCAGTTACTTAAATTGCCTGATGGCACGGTTAAGGTGCTGGTGGAAGGCAGTGACCGTTGTAAGGTGCTGGAATATCAGGATATTGATGGTTATATAGGTGCCACGGTTGAAGAAATACCGGAACAACAGAGTGCTTCTGAACAGGAGGCAGAGGTTTTACATCGTACCGCTGTCAGTTCCTTTGATCAGTATGTAAAACTGAATAATAAAATCCCGCCAGAGGTTTTGAATTCTTTGACAGGCATTGATGATCTGGGGCGCTTGGCAGACACTATTGCTGCGCATATGTCATTGAAAGTTGAACAAAAACAAAATGTTCTCGAAATGGCAGATGTGGTGCAGCGTCTTGAATTTCTGATTAGCCAGATGGAAAGTGAAGTCGATCTGTTGGAAATGGAAAAGCGTATCCGTGGTCGGGTTAAAAAACAGATGGAAAAAAACCAGCGCGAATATTATCTGAATGAGCAAATGAAAGCGATTCAGAAAGAGCTGGGCGATATGGATGATGCATCCAATGAGATTGAGGAACTGGAAAAGAAAATTGCCGCGGCCGGCATGAGCAAGGAGGCCCGTGAAAAGGCTGAAGCTGAATTGAATAAATTGAAGATGATGTCGCCGATGTCAGCTGAAGCCACTGTCGTACGTA
The DNA here is from genome assembly GCA_964385115.1 of uncultured Methylomarinum sp. Lineage (GTDB taxonomy): Bacteria > Pseudomonadota > Gammaproteobacteria > Methylococcales > Methylomonadaceae > Methylomarinum. The sequence continues at coordinate 2,663 of CAYLNS010000053.1, read as the reverse complement.
ATTATATCGACTGGATGCTGAGTGTGCCGTGGAAGAAAAAAACCAAGGTGCGCCATGACTTGAAACTGGCTGAGCAAGTGCTGGAAGAAGAGCATTATGGCCTGGAAAAGGTAAAAGAACGTATTCTGGAATACCTGGCAGTACAACAACGGGTGAAACAATTAAAAGGCCCTATTCTGTGTCTGGTAGGACCTCCGGGTGTTGGTAAAACCTCATTAGGAAAGTCGATTGCTCGAGCTACAAACCGTAAATATGTGCGTATGGCTTTGGGCGGTGTGCGTGATGAGGCTGAAATCAGAGGGCACAGAAGAACTTACATAGGCTCGATGCCGGGTAAGATTCTGCAGAATTTGTCTAAGGTTAAAACCCGTAATCCAATGTTTTTACTGGATGAAATTGACAAAATGGCTGCTGATTTTCGCGGCGATCCGGCCTCTGCATTATTGGAAGTACTGGATCCTGAGCAGAATCATACTTTTCAGGATCATTATCTGGAAGTCGATTTTGATTTGTCAGATGTTATGTTTGTGGCGACCGCAAATACACTGAATATTCCGCCGGCATTAATGGATCGGATGGAAATCATCCGTTTGTCAGGATACACTGAGGATGAAAAAATCAATATTGCCTTGCGTTTTCTGATTCCAAAACAGATTAAAAACAATGGTCTTAAAGAGTCTGAAATAGAAATTACGGAAGATGCGGTCAGGGATATTATCCGTTATTACACCCGAGAGGCTGGTGTCAGAGGGCTGGAGCGGGAAATATCTAAAATTTGCCGTAAAGTGGTGAAGGAGCTCTTGCTGAATAAAGAGCATAAAAAGGAAGTGGTAACTGCAGAAAACCTTGATAAATACCTCGGAGTCCGGCGCTTCAATTATGGGGTTGCCGAAGATAAGGATCAGATAGGACAGGTGACCGGACTTGCCTGGACTGAAGTGGGCGGTGAATTGCTGACTATCGAAGCGGCGATTATGCCGGGTAAGGGTAAGCAATTGGCCACTGGCAAGCTGGGTGATGTGATGAAGGAATCTATTGAGGCCGCTGTCACGGTTGTCAGAAGCCGGGCTCAGGTGTTGGGTATAGAAGCTTCAGTTTTTCAGGAAAATGATTTACATATTCACGTGCCTGAAGGGGCGACACCCAAGGATGGACCCAGTGCGGGTATCGGAATGTGTACGGCTATTGTCTCGGCAATGACCAAAATACCAGTACGGGCCAATGTGGCCATGACCGGTGAAATTACATTGCGAGGCGAGGTTTTGCCGATTGGAGGGCTGAAAGAAAAACTATTGGCAGCTCATAGAGGCGGTATTACGACCGTTTTGATTCCGGCTGAGAATGAAAAGGATTTAGATGAGATTCCGGACAATATAAAACAAAGTCTGGAAATCAAGCCGGTTCACTGGATTGATGAGGTGCTGGAGGTTGCGCTGCAGCATATGCCCAAGCCAGTACCCGCTAAATCGACAAAATCGGCAGGGAAAAAGCAAAAAGTAAAATCTCAACCGATTATCGCTCATTAGAATGAATTGCAGGCAGTTTATGTATGGCCTGTATTGAAACTAAAACAGTGATTCTATCTAAAGCAAGAACGTAGAGAATTTATACGTTCTTGCGTAACTACTAAGCGTATTTAGATATTTAATATCAGTCACTTACTCCAGAAGACGCCGTCAATACATCCATGTAGGCTTGAATGTGACATCCCTGTCACATACACTTCTTCCGTAAGCAACTGATATTAAATGGCGTTTGTTTATTAACGTACGTTGAGTAGATAGCAGATATGATCTTACTTTTTTTGGCAGATTTTCCATGTCCGATAATAATCAGCTTATTCCCCCATTTTTCAGGGGAGTGAATGGATGTGAGCAATTATCAGGCTATAAAGCTTTTTATGCTTGACAGGTGTTGAGCTCAGTTGATATAAATGACGCTGTCTTGAGCGTGTGGGGCTTTGTGTGCCGGAGCCACAATAAAAGAGTCTGGCAATTGTTTGTCAGAAAGTTCAGCGCAGATTAATGATGGGAATAATAAAATAAAAAAGGGTTTCAGCAACAAAACCATTTTTGACAGTTTAAATGGAAAGCCTGTTATTTTGATTGTTAAAAAATACAGTTGTGAAATTTTTATTGATTCCATCGTTAATTTGAAATTTGGGTCATCATTGAAAAATGCGGACACAACGGCGTGCTATAAATCCGGGCAAAATTAATACTAATATCCTAAGGGGAAATAAATGAATAAATCGGAACTTATTGATGCAATTGCAGATTCAGCTGGGTTAACAAAAGCCGATGCAGGTCGTGCTTTAGATGGTTTTATAGGGGCAGTAACCGATGCTTTAAGTAATGGTGATTCTGTTGCTCTGATTGGCTTCGGAACGTTTCTGGTTAAGGAACGTGCAGAGAGAAAAGGTCGCAATCCGCAAACAGGTGAAGAGATTACCATTAAGGCAGCAAAAATTCCTTCTTTTAAAGCTGGTAAATCTTTAAAAGATGCTGTAAACTAGCAGCTCTTTAGTCGGGTGCTTAGCTCAGCTGGGAGAGCATCGCCCTTACAAGGCGAGGGTCGGGGGTTCGATCCCCTCAGCACCCACCAGAACTTTGGAGCGGTAGTTCAGTTGGTTAGAATACCGGCCTGTCACGCCGGGGGTCGCG
>CAYLNS010000052.1:0-13807 GCA_964385115.1 uncultured Methylomarinum sp. | reverse complement strand
TACAAAGTTTTGTAACTAACTTCTGAGCATTTTCCCTATGACTCTTTTTCTCGCATATTCGGCCATCATTCTGAGTTTTTTATCAGGAATCCTGGCCTTATTGACTCGGCACCAAAAGTGGCTGGAGCCACTGTTAAATGCTTTATTGAAGCGGTTTCCCAAACTACCGCAAAATATCCAAAGCTTTTTACGCAAGGGTATCGAAAAAGACCAATTTACCGGATTTATTCAGCAATCGGTCTTCATTTTATTAGGACTGTCCGGCTTTTGTGCCTTGCTGGCCGGGTTTAGCGTACTGCTCAGCCAGACTGTTTATCGTGACCAGATTCCAATCGGTCTGCCTTGGCTGCCCTGGCATGTTCATTTTGATACATTATCCGGGCTGTTTTATATGATTATCGGCATTGCTGTCTTATCTGTCGGTTTTTATGGGCCGGGATATGTTAAAGAGTATGACGATAAAAAAGACCCTTTCTCTGTTCTGGGGTTATTTACCGGTCTTTTTATCTCCGGTATGTTGATGGTTTTACTGGCGGATGATGCTTTCTTTTTTATGATTGCCTGGGAACTGATGTCGGTTGCCAGTTATTTTCTGGTCTCTTTCCAGCATGAAGATGCCGCCAATCGCCGGGCCGCTTTCCTGTATCTGATTATGGCTGAAGTTGGTGCCATTTCAATTATTCTGGCTTTTGGCGTACTCGCCAGCTTTTCCATGGATTACAGTTTTACCTTTGACGCCTTCCGCGATACCGAATTATCGGGCACCTGGGCCAGTATTGCCTTTGTCCTGGCTTTATTGGGATTTGGCATGAAAGCAGGTCTCGTGCCCATTCATGTCTGGCTGCCAGAAGCTCATCCTGTCGCTCCTTCACATATATCTGCCCTGATGAGTGGTGTAATGCTAAAAGTGGCAGTCTATGGCCTGATTCGTTTTTGTTTTGATTTGCTGGGAGATATTCAATGGGAATGGGGTGTAGTGTTATTGGTAATTGGCGCTGTCTCGGCTTTGGCCGGCATTTTATATGCCATGGTGCAAACCAATTTAAAACGCCTGCTGGCCTATAGCTCGGTTGAAAATATCGGCATTATTTTTATGGTACTGGGCATGACCATGATTTTTCTGGATCAGGGCCACCCTGAACTGGCGGCACTGGGATTTCTTGCGGCACTATTTCACGCCTTTAACCATGCTCTTTTTAAAAACCTGTTGTTCCTGGGGGCTGGTGTTCTGCAACATCAATGCCACAGTTTAAACCTGGAAACCATGGGTGGCTTGATTAAACGCATGCCTCATACCAGTAAATTGTTTTTGGTCGCCTGTATGAGTATTTCCTCACTTCCTTTATTCAACGGCTTTGTTTCCGAATGGCTGGCCTTTCAGACAGCCTTGCAGGTTGATGTGATTGACAATGCTGTACTCCGCAGTATGATTCCTGTCGCCGCTGCAGCGTTGGCATTAACCGCAGCGCTGGCGGCCGCCTGTTTTGTCAATGTTTATGGAACCATATTTCTGGGACAGGCCCGTTCCCGTCACGCTGAAAAAGCTCAGGAAATTGACGATAAAGGCATGTTATACAGCTTACGAATACTGGCAGGACTTTGCTTTCTTATCGGTATTTTTCCGGGAGTCATGATTGACTTGATTAATATTGTTTCCTTACAGATTATTCATCAACCGCTCCCCAATGAAGCCGCCACCAACTGGTTCTGGCTGGCTCCGGTTGCGGCTGAGCAGGCATCATATGCCGCGCCATTGGTACTGTTAGGGGTATTAATTGCCGGTGGCATCAGTTACTGGTATTTAAGACGCGACCCTGCCGTTGCCTTCAGACGGTCTGACACCTGGGATTGCGGTTTTGGAGGCTTAACACCTCATATGCAATATAACAGCACATCTTTTACCATGCCGTTTAAACGTATTTTTGATAAAGCCTGGTTAATCGATGAAAAAATAGACACGACCACGGGTAAAATTCCATTACAAGTGACCGATATTCATTACCAGCTTCATATACAGGATCATAGCTGGCCAAAAATCTATCATCCCATCGAAAAACTGGTTTATTTTCTGGCCCGTGTCGTCGGCCGCATTCAGACCGGAAATATTCGTATCTATCTGGGATATTCCTTTGTCACCCTGATTTTCTTACTGTGGATGGTAAGCTGATGAACTGGATAATCGCTCTACTCCAAACCCTGTTATTTATTACATTGTCGCCACTGTTGGCCGGCTGGGTCAAATGGTGCAAGTGCCGCCTGCAAAACCGTAAGGCGCCATCATTGCTGCAGCCTTATCGGGACCTGTTACGACTGACCCACAAGCAACCGGTTATTTCTCATACCGCCTCATGGCTTTATATTGCAACACCTTATATTATCTTTTCCGCCATGGTTCTGGCCGCATCGGTGGTTCCCTTGATTGCTGTAGACCTGCCTACCGCAGCCAGCGCCGATGTGATTGTACTGGTCGGTTTTTTTGCCTTTGCCCGGTTTTTTCAGGTACTTGGCGGCATGGATATCGGCACCGCTTTTGGCGGCATGGGTTCATCGCGTGAAATGATGGTTTCATCCATGGCAGAGCCGGCCATGCTGATGGCCATTTTCACACTGACAATGACGGCTTCCAGCACCAACCTGTCCACGGCCATAGGTTTTGTGTTAAATCAGGGACTGGTATTACGGCCCTCATTTATTTTTGCATTGATTGCCATGATTCTGGTGGCTATCGCTGAAACGGGGCGGATTCCGGTCGATAACCCGGCCACACACCTGGAGCTGACGATGATTCATGAAGCCATGGTACTGGAATACAGTGGTCGCCATTTAGCCCTGATAGAATGGGCCAGTTTTACCAAACTGATGATCTTTGGCGTGTTAATCTGCAATATTTTCTTTCCCTGGGGAATGGCCGAAGAATTCACGCTTTCCGCTTTAGGAAGCGCTTTACTGTGGCTAATGTTGAAGCTGTCAATACTGGCTGTTTTGCTGGCGGTGTCTGAAACATTATTTGCAAAAATGCGCTTGTTCAGAGTGCCTGAATACTTAAGTTTCGCTTATCTGATTGGCTTACTCGGCCTGCTCAGTCACATCATTCTGGAGGCATCCCGCTAATGGAACTATTAGAACAGGATTTTTATACCCAAGCTATTTTATCGCTGGCAGCCCTGGTTGGCTTGACATCCTTCCTGATGTTGGGTCAGGGACGGTTATTGCGACTCATTTTTGTATTTGCCATTCAGGGATTACTGCTGACTCTGGCCACAGCCCTGGCCGGCTACAGCATGAATAACACTCACCTTTATATTTCAGCAGCTATTACCTTGCTGCTTAAGGTGATTCTGATTCCCTGGATGCTGGAAAAACAAGTCTTCAAATTAAACCTGCATCGCGATGTCGAGGCCTTAAACAATAAAACCGCCGTTATGTTGGGTGGTGCCAGTCTGGTGGTATTCAGTTACTATGTCTTGCACCCTGTTATTCAGGATACGCCACTTGTATTGCTCAATGCGCTGGCCGTCGGTTTATCCGTTGTCTTGCTCGGCATGTTGCTGATGATTTCCCATCGCCATGCCATCGCCCATGTGGTCGGCTTTATGTCAATAGAAAACGGACTGTTTTTTGCCGCCATCGTCTCTACCCGGGGAATGCCCATGATCGTTGAATTAGGAATCGCTTTTGATGTTCTGGTTGCCGCTATATTATTCGGGATTTTCTTCCTGCATATCAGCCGCAGCATTGACAGCCTGGATGTTGACCAAATGAATCGTTTAAATGAGGTAGATCAATGATTGCAGCCTATTTATTATTGCTCCTGCCCTTATCTGGAATCGTATTTTTTGCGGTACTTGGACATCATCCAAGAGTGGGTCGAATTAATATCAAGTTCAATGCATTTGCCTTGCTGATGTCATTATGGCTGGCCATTGATGTTTTCCAAAGTGGCAGCATTATTTCACCCGGTCAACTCTTTTTGATTGACTCTTTTAATGTCTATCTGATTGTATTGACCGCTTTTGTAGGCCTGACCACATCTATTTTCTCGGCGCCTTATATGCGCCATGAACAGGAAAATGGCAAACTGTCCAACAAGCGATTGAAACTCTATTATTCCATGTACCAGGGATTTATGTTTGCCATGTACCTGGTGCTAACCACCAATAACATGGGAATTTTATGGGTTGCTATGGAAGCGGCAACACTGGCAACGGTTTTATTGGTCAGCCTGTACCGTACCCCGGAATCAATCGAGGCTGCCTGGAAATATTTTATCCTGTGCGGCGTAGGTATTGCCCAGGCATTATTTGGTACGGTATTGCTGTATTATGCCGCCATTCAGATCGGTGATACTGAAAATGCATTAAACTGGACAGTTTTATACGAAAACGCCAGCCAGTTAAATCCAGAAATTCTGGAGATTGCCTTTGTCTTTATGCTGATTGGCTATGGCACTAAAATTGGCCTGGTTCCATTGCACAACTGGTTGCCGGATGCTCACTCGGAAGGCCCGACACCGATGTCGGCTGTTTTATCCGGTTTATTACTGAATGATGCGCTGTATGCCGTTGTCCGTAATAAAATGCTGGTCGACGGGGCCACACAAACCCATATTGCCGGTCATTTAATGATGGGATTCGGCCTGCTTTCCTTTCTGGTTGCCGCCATTTTTCTGCACAAGCAACAAGACATCAAACGCCTGTTCAGCTATTCATCTATTGAACACATGGGCTTGATGACCTTTGCCTTCGGAATCGGCACCCCTTTTGCGACATTTGCCGCTCTGCTTCATATGATGGTTCACTCACTGACCAAATCAGCTATTTTCGTTACCGTGGGACATGCCGCTCAGATTGCCGGCACACAACGCATAGAACATATCCGCGGACTGATTAAAACCCAGCCGGCCGTCGGTTGGGGATTATTAATCGGCACACTGGCTATTGCAGGCTTCCCCCCTTTCGGTGTTTTTACCAGTGAATTTCTGGTGCTGTTGGCGACCATGCACAGCTATCCCTGGCTAACGCCATTATTATTACTGGGCATTGGTCTGGCTTGTGCGGGTCTGTTTCGTAATATTCAGCCCATGGTTTACGGTAAACAACCGGAAGGCCAACAACCCGTACCCGCCAACCTGTGGCCGGTGATTATTCATTTAGTGATTGTCTTATGGTTGGGGCTTTCAATCCCGCAATCACTGGCTGAATGGTTCAACCAGGCTACCATCTTAATTTCAGGGAGTGCGCCTTTATGAGTCATGCTTCAACACCATGGAAAGAGGCTTTGCAAAGCCAGTTCCACAAGCATCAAATTGATATAAAAACCAGCCAGATTGATACAGTCTCCGTCTGGCAGATTGCACCGGAACACTGGCAAAATGCCGCTGCTGCCGCCAAGCAGCTGGCCGCGCGCTGGGTTTCCGGCTGGGGAGAACAGCAGGATGAAGATTATCTTGTCAATGCGCTGCTGGAAAAGCAGGGAGACTATTTATTACTGCGTAGCCGGGTGAATGGAAAAAAACTGGAATTACCTTCTCAGGCACCTGTGTATGCTGCGGCCAATCGCTCGGAGCGACATACACATGACTTATTAGGGATACATTTTACTGATCACCCGGATCATCGTACCTGGATACGCCATAAAGCCTGGCAAAAACATCAATATCCGCTAAGAAGTGATTTCCCATTAGCCGGCCATCCAGAAGAGATTACCGCACCGGATATGGACTATGCCTTTGTCAAGGCACGGGGAACCGGCGTGTATGAAATTCCAGTAGGCCCGGTTCATGCCGGTATTATTGAACCCGGTCATTTTCGCTTTCAGGCCGTGGGTGAAATCATTTTAAATCTTGAAGAACGGCTCGGTTATGTCCATAAAGGGATTGAAAAACTAGCGGTTGGCAAAACACCCGAGCAATTAGTCCGTCTGGCCGGACGGGTATCCGGTGACAGCACCGTGGCGCATAGCTGGGCGGCTTGTCGTGCCATGGAACAAGCTGCAAAGTTAAAAATACCTGAGCGTGCCGCCTTTCTGCGGGGTATTTTGGCAGAGCGGGAGCGTATAGCCAATCATCTGGGTGACATCGGCGCCATATGCAATGATGTCGGCTTTGCTTTTGCACAAATGCAATTCTCACGCTTACGGGAATTATGGTTACGCCAGCAGAAACAATACTTTGCTCATCGCTTGATGATGGATTGTATTATTCCCGGCGGCGTCGCCTTGGACTTGTCGGCGCAAAGCATTCAGGCCATGCAACAGGAGCTGGTTCAGCTGAGAAAGGAACTGGACGAAGTTCTGCCGCCCATTGATATGAACTCTTCCCTGGAAGACAGATTATATACGGCTGGCTTTTTATCCGAAGCAACCGCCAATGAATTTGGAACGGTTGGCTATGTCGGCAGGGCCAGCGGACAGGATTTTGATGTACGCCGCGATGCCCCCTATGCACCTTATAATCAATTGTCGTTTAAGGTTGCCTTGGAAAAACAGGGAGATGTAGCTTCCCGTGTCTGGGTCAGAGTTAAAGAGGTTTTTGCCTCGTTAAAACTACTCAAGCAAATGCTGGAACAATTACCTGATGGCGATATAAAAACAGCCTGGCAAACTCCCGCCACACACAGCGAAGGTCTGGCCATGATAGATGGCTGGCGTGGAGAGATTGCTACCTATATACGCTTTGCCGATAACAATACCATTGCCCGGTTTTATCCCCGGGACCCCAGTGTCGTCAACTGGCCCGCGCTGGAAAAAATTGTACTGAATAATATCGTACCGGATTTTCCTGTTTGTAATAAATCTCTGAATGGTTCTTATTCCGGCCATGACCTTTAGGATAAGCTTATGTTAAGACTTTTTGCCAAAACATTAAAAACAGGTGTTGTTACCGAACGCATTAAAAAACCGACACATGCTGAACTGGAACAACTGGGTATCGAACTGAAACGCCAGATTGATCATAATTTTTCCGGCAGTCTGGCGATTCGCGCCGTCGATGCCGGTTCCTGTAATGGTTGTGAACTGGAAATCCACGCATTAAACAATCCGTTTTATGATGTGGAACGCTATGGTATCCATTTTGTCGCCTCACCGCGGCATGCCGATGTACTCCTGGTCACCGGACCTGTGTCCCGACACATGCAGACCGCATTATTGCGTACTTACGAGGCCACACCGCACCCGAAATGGGTGATTGCCGTAGGTGATTGTGCTAGCTGTGGTGGTGAATTTGGCAGCAGTTATGCCTGTTGCGGTGCAGTTTCCAATGTAATTCCTGTAGATGTTACCATTCCAGGATGCCCTCCAACGCCAGAAACACTGGTTAAAGGACTGTTAGGGCTGATGAGTTTATCAGTAAAAAACAAAAGTTAATGCTTGAGGTTTATAATAACAAGACTGGTAATTACTCAGTGTATTCAGGTATTTATCTTTTAAATACACTGAGTCGTTACCAATGCTGAATGTTCAAAAACTTTGCTTACTTTTCAATCAGGTCAATATGCTATGAAACACTCTCTATTTAAATATTTAATACCCGCCTTAATGCTAACGAATAGCCCCGCCATACTGGCTAAAGACAAAATACCCGCGGCTGCCAATGGTATTGAAGTACCGGTTGGCTATAAAAACTGGCGTGTCATCGCCGTCTCTCACCGGACGGATAACAACAGCCTGCGTGCTATTGTTGGCAATACCATTGCCGTAAATGCGGCTCGCAGCGGCAACACCCATCCCTGGCCTGTAGGCGCTATTCTCGGCAAACTGGTGTGGAAAGACAGCCAGCATCCTGACTGGAATCAGGCAACGGTGCCGGGTTCATTTTCTCATATTGAATTCATGATTAAAGACCCTGAAAAATACAAATCCACCGGCGGCTGGGGCTATGCCCGCTGGAAAGGAATGGATGCCAAACCTTATGGGCAGGATGCCAGTTTTGCCAACGAATGTTACAGCTGTCATGCCAAAGTCAAAAAAGATGACTATGTTTTTACCCGTCAAGCGCCTTTACCGTAAGTAATTACATTTCTTTTGGGCTGATGATAATTTCATGAAAAGTCTAATCTACCGTCCTGTTGTTATCATCAGCCTGGTTTTGGGATTACTGGTTATCAGTGAACTGCTGGCATTGGGCGGCCTGACCTGGAAAAACCTGAAACGTATTGACACCATCAAACAGGATATCAAGCAAAGCCATGAGCTTGAGCAACTGTTATTTGGCCTGCTGGCCGGAAAGAAGCCCCCTCAATCCCTGCCTGCCGCCCAAAACCTCTCTTCCGCAACTATTGCTGACCAGTCAGCCGCGCTAAAAAAAGTCAGAAACCTGCTTGATAACCCACCCGCGCTTAATAACCGCACTGAAGCCTTGCAAATACTCAGTAAGGCGCTCCCTTTGCAAATCCGAAAAGAGGAACAGCTGCTCGATAACATCTATAACGACAGTCAGCTTGAACTGAAACTGGCTATATTAATTCCCAGCGGTGTAGTGTTGCTGTTGTTACTCGTGGGCCAGTTTTTCTTTAACCGGCATGTGGCAAGTCCTGTTCAGTCATTGGACAAATTATTATCCAATCTGATTGAAGGTAAACGCCGCCCTATCGAAGATGTCCGCCGTGACTCCATTCTCTACCCGCTATTCCAGAATTACAATCGTTTGGTGACTCGCCTGAATGAGCTGGAAAAGGAACACAAACACTATACCGAATCCCTGCGCAAAGAAGTTTATAATGCCACACATGCCTTGCTGGAACAAAGCCATAGTCTGGCCCGCGCGGAACGCCTGGCGGCAGTGGGTGAACTGGCGGCCAGCGCCGCGCATGAACTTCGCAACCCCCTGGCTGGCATTCAGGTGGCGCTGGAAAATATGCAAAATGATTGTTCAGATGCTGATTTATCTGAACGCATGCACATTGTCAATTCGGAAATCAAACGCTTGACCGATCGACTCAATGATTTATTAAACTATTCCAGACAATCACCCGAAAAATCACAACAATTTGATTTGTATCCTGCTATTGAAGAATTATTCACCTTGTTGAACTATCAGGTCGCAGATAACATTCAATTGAAATTTCTCGCTGACAAAAACCTGACAGTTTTTTTACCCCCGAATGAACTCAGGCAGGCCTTATTAAATCTATTGTTAAATGCTATTCAGTCAATCGCTGATCAGGGCGGCACAATTCAACTCATTGTCCAACAACAACACAAACAGATTGTATTTACCCTGGTTGATAGTGGCCCGGGCTTTCCTGAAACATTGTTGCAACAAGGCATTCGCCCGTTTGCCAGTTATAAAAAACAAGGAACAGGGCTGGGGCTGCCCATGGTTCAGCGCTTTGCAAAAAACCATGGTGGACAGCTCATTCTGAGCAATACTGAACAGCATCATGCCTGTGTTACCTTATCCCTGCCTAATCCATCATGAAAGAAAGTTTGTTATTGATAGAAGATGAATTATTGCTGGGAGATGAGCTGGCCCGCTATTTTCGCAAACAAGGTTGGGAAACCACCCTCGCCCGCAACTTATCTGATGCTAAAAAACTATTCAACGAACAAGGCGTTGATCCACTGGTTGTCGTATCCGATATGAATTTACCCGATGGCAATGCACTGGATTTTCTGGAGCAATGCAAAGACGCAACCCATAGCGCCGAATGGCTGTTTTTGACAGGTTTTGGAAGTGTTGCCGATTCAGTCCGGGCCGTGCGCCTGGGAGCCTATGATTTTATTGAAAAACCTTGCGAACTGGAACGTCTGAACATGCTGGTGGAGGGCGCAGCTCGTAGCGCCCGTGCCCAAAGACGCTTGGAAAATGAAACCCTGGCTCAGAACAGTCGTTATTCCTTATCCGCTCTGGCCGGCAACAGCGCCGCCATGAATCAACTTCGAGACATGGTTTCACAAATGTCACAGGTTCCTTTTTCCAGCCTGATTATTACCGGTGAGACCGGAACCGGAAAAGGCCTGGTCGCTAAAGTGTTGCATTATTCCGGCACCCGCTCAAAAGCACCATTGATTGAAATTAACTGTGCCGCCCTGCCCCGCGAGCTATTAGAGGCCGAGCTGTTTGGGTATGAAGCCGGCGCCTTTACCGGCGCAAAAAAGAGACGTCGGGGATTATTTGAACTGGCTCATACCGGCACCCTGTTTCTGGATGAAATTGGTGAAATGGATTTGGAGTTACAGGGCAAATTACTCAAGGCTGTTGAAGAATTACGCATTCGCCGGCTGGGCAGTGAAACTGAAATAGATATTGATGTGCAAATTATTGCCGCCACTCATCAGAACTTACAGCAACGTGTTAAAGAAGGTGTTTTCAGAGAAGATTTGTATCATCGCCTCAATGTCATCAATCTGCATATTCCACCCCTGCGGGAACGACTTGAAGATTTACATGATCTGGTGCATCAATTTGTGGCCGAAAACAATGCCAAATCCAACAAAAATATCCGTGATATTCCCCCAACAGTCTGGAAAAAATTAAAAAACTACCACTGGCCAGGCAATATACGGGAATTACGTAATATTATCGAACGCTGTGTGCTGCTGGCGACCGGAAATGTTTTTCCTGAACAATGGCTGCAATTATCAGCTCCCGCAGATCAGGCATCTTTAAATGTGGAAAACGGAATTGTATTGCCATTGGATGGCAGCCTGAGCCTGCAGGATATGGAAAAATATATTATTCAGAAGGTTCTGGAAAAAACTGATTACAATGTAACCGCAGCCGCCAGAATGCTGGGAACCACACGGGAAACCCTACGCTATCGCGTGCAAAAATACCATTTGGGTTTACATTAAAAAACCGTAACTACTCAGCGTAATTTAAAAGGCAAATATATTTTACTATCAGTTACTTATGGAAGAAGTGTATGTGACAGGGATGTCACATTCAAGCCTACACGGATGTATTGACGGCGTCTTCTGGAGTAAGTGACTGATAGTAAAGCTCTAAATACGCTGAGTAGTTACAAAAAACTTACCCCCGCTAAATAGCTGCCAGGCAAATCATTGGTTTTTATGGGACCAAAAGGCTAAAACACTTCAGCTGTGCCGATGATATTACCTTGACCATAATCCACGCCGATTGCGGTTAATTCTTTTTTAATCTCTTTATTTTCAATAAATTCGGCAATTGTTTTCAATCCCATGACATTACCGATTTGATGAATGGCCTTTACCATGGCTTTATCCACCTGGTCCTGCAATATATTTTTTACAAAAGCACCGTCAATTTTCACATAATCAACCGGCAGGTTTTTTAAATAGGTAAAGGAACTCATGCCACTACCAAAGTCATCCAGCGAAAATTGACAGCCCATTGCCTTGATTTCCTCCATAAAAGTCGCCGCCTGCATTAAATTGGATACTGCCACGGTTTCGGTTATTTCAAAACACAAACTTTCGGCCGGTATCTGGTATTGTTTAATCTGCTGTTGAATAAACCAGCAGAATTCCTTTTCATCCACGGACTGACCGGATAAATTAATAGAGCAACGGATATTACAATCCGGCTGGCTGGCAATACATTCAGCCATTTTTTGTAAGGTTCGAGTGATAACCCACTGATCAATCTGTGGCATCAGGTGATAATGTTCCGCCACCGGCAAAAAATGCTCTGGTGAATAAACCCGTCCCGCTCCATCTTGTAACCTTATCAGTATTTCATAGTGAGAATCATCCTCGCCTCCCTGCAAAGAAGCTATCTTTTGCCGGTAAAGCACAAACTGGTTTTCACTGAGCGCCGTATGAATACGTGTCAACCATTGAATCTGGTAGGGATGACTTAAGCGGGATTGAGCCTTTTCATTATAAATATGTATCCGGTTGCGACCTTGTCCCTTGGCTACGGTACAGGCCAAATCAGCCAGCTTCAATGCCTGTGAAGCATCCTTAGTCTGCTCATCCAGCTCTACCACGCCCAGACAAGCTGAAACTTCATATGCTTTACCCTGATAGATAAATTTGAACTGCTCAATGGCCAGTCTGATTCTTTCAGCGATATTAACGGCATCATTTAACCGGCATTGTTTCAACAATATGGCAAATTCATCCGACCCCAAGCGCCCGAGGACATCAGTATTTTTCAGTTTTTTCAGAATAACAATCGTGATTTGCTTTAACAGTAAATCTCCACCGGCCTTACCGGCTACTTCATTAATCACTTTAAAATGATCAAGGTCAATTACAAGCAGACTATGCCGGATATTGGTTGCTTGTTCAGTCAATGAGGATGCCAGGATTTCAGTAAACCCTCGCCGGTTAAGCTGTTCGGTTGTCGGGTCCCGTCTGATTTGAATAATTTTGGATGCTTCAGAAGCCAATGTTCTGGCCATGCGCTGATCATTTTCGTTAAAATCAGGCTTTTCAGGATAATTGACCAGAACCAGCAATCCACAAGCACTGCGATTACACTGACTAATCGGAACAATCAATAACTTATCAGAAGTCTTGACCGCTTCGTTGCCCCGGTTAAGCGTCAGCGCTTTCGATATATTTAAAAATTGTCCACAAAGTTGAAGCCTAATCAGACGTTCCAGTTGCTGGTATTTTTCTTCCGCTTCAGGTTTTGCTGACAAGCCCAGAAAAAACTGCCTGCGAGGTAAGCAAATCGCGGCATAATCCACATTCAAATAATCAATACAGCTTCTGGCAATCCGCTCCAATGACGTCTTTTCATCGCTATTGTTATAGAAAGGCTCAATTTCCTCAATGCCATGAACTAAGTCTAACTCTTCCCGACAGACGTTATATTTATCTGAAAGGACAGTTATTTTTTCCAGTTGCTCATAATCTTCCAACAAACAAATCGCAATCTGATTCAATGTACGGGTCAGCTCATTAATTTTATCGGCCGAAAAAGTCCGCTCAGATTGCCAATAGCCTACTAACCATATTCTGCTGTCAGCTATTGTCAACAAACAGCTAAAAACATGATGCTGGTGTTCAATAAGTTGATATTCCGTGGGCCGGTAAGTTGTTTTATCTCGACTGACATGAACAAACTGGTCCAGATTAAAATCCCCTTGTTTTATCAAGCCATCAGAAACCGCCTCTATAATGATTTGTCCATTGTCGGCATATAAACCCAACGCTGAATGACTCAGTTCTGTCTCCCCCCAAAAAGGTAAATATCTATAGAGCTGAAGCTGATTGATGTTAGCTGCCATGGTCACGTTGAGTTAATAAATTTGAGTCGTTATGTAAGTTTATACTGACACCCTTAGTAATTGCCAGTGATTTTTCCTGAGTGAGTGCCAAGGCCCCTGTTTCTACCAAAAAAGGATTAAACTGGCTGGCGCATACTTACAAATTCTTCAGCAGCCGTTGGATGAATACCTATAGTGGCATCAAAATCCGCTTTCGTTGCACCGGCCTTCATTGCAATAGCCAGCCCTTGCATAATCTCTCCAGCATCCGGCCCCACCCTATGAGCGCCAAGAATTTTATCCGTCTCCGCATCAACTAACAGTTTCATAAATGTTTTTTCCTGTGCGCCACTGATTGTATGCTTCATCGGCCGAAAAATTGATCGGTATTTCACCACTTGATTAAATTTAGCTTTTGCCTGCTCTTCCGTCATTCCTACTGTACCGATATTAGGCTGACAAAATACTGTCGTCGCTATATTACTGTAATCCAGCTCGCAATGTTCATTTTGATACAGTGCCTTAGCCAACGCCATTCCTTCCGCCAGCGCAACCGGAGTAAGCTCCACTCCTCCCGTAACATCTCCCAATGCATAAATACTCGACTCATCCGTCTGGAATTGTTCATTCACACCAATATAACCGTCCTTGGTTAGATTTACATT
>CAYLNS010000051.1:9539-14362 GCA_964385115.1 uncultured Methylomarinum sp. | reverse complement strand
CTTTTTTGCGGCCCTGCCTGGCACGTCTGCTTGAACCTTTGGGTGAACTACACATTTTATCCCCTCATCAGTTGATTCATATTGTTTTCGTTCATCTGAAATTTAATATAGGTATGGTTTAGTCGTAAAAAGCATAAAAACCTTACACTCAAAACAAAACCACAGAAAAATACTGTTTTTTATTCTTTTCACTCTCAAATTGATTGCTGATTACTTATTTAACGCTTAACATATCCATTATCCGCGCGCTTCATTGTCCAAAACAGATATGAGGTTATTGAGCATTAACTGAAAACAATATCTTTTTGCAATGATGGCCGTGCTGGAATGAATGTTTAACAAGAGAAAAACACAGTGGATTCAGTTGTAAAAAAAACCAAAGGCCAGGCATTTGTTGAATCTATTAAAAAAGATCTTTTCCTGTTCGGACTGATCTTTGCTCAAATTTCCAATTTCTTCTTTTGGCTGGAAGAGGCCATTCCTTTTGAAGAATTTTTTATTTTTGATATGTTTTTGGTTTTTTCTCTGTTTTTTGTCATTCATCAGGAAATAAGCAAGCACAAATTCAATCATATCGTGGCGCACTACGTGGTTTTGCTCGGCGCCTTAAATAATTTCATAGCCACCTCATTCTTTTTTCTGTGGGGACTGTTGTTTCCGGAAAAGGATATTGCTTTTGTTGAGAAAATAGGCATCAACGGTAACTTTCAAACCGCTTTCGACATTATTTCACTGATTGCCTTGCGTATTATTTTTAATCGATACAAAGAAAAGCTTGGGCTCACTAGCCGACAGGTTGTCATTGCAGAAATTGCATTAGTTTTAGGCTTGTTAAGCTCCAATTTTCTGCTTTAAAAACATTAAAAGCCCATACAAGGAGGCTGTTATGTCATCAACACAATCACGATACGATTTCACCTCCATTCTACTTCACTGGCTAGTTGCTTTTTTTGTTATTGCTGAATTTGCAGTCCTCTGGCATTTTCATGGTATGAGCCACGACGCCTCAGACTGGCGCCTTTATTTTAATTTGCACTTATTTTTTGGCTTCATTGTCTTTATCCTGGTCGCCTTTTGGATAGGCTGGCGAATAGGCCATAAGCCGCCCGTTTACCCGGAGAGTTTATCGAAAGGAGAGCGCTTTCTTGCACGTAGCATTTATTTCCTGTTGTATTTCAGTTTATTACTGTTACCCATTACCGGCTTTCTTAAATTGGTCTATGGCCCACCCATTACTTTTCTTGGAAAACCACTGCATTTCTGGAGTAAAGCAAATCCTGAATTATATGATTTATTTAATTTGCTACACAAAGTATTGTTCATTGTTTTAATCTGCTTACTGCTTATCCATTTGGCCGGCCTTTTATTACAGGTTTTTCGGCGTAATGGTATTTTCAGCCGGATGTTTTTGTCACTGCGCTCCCAATCAACTGAATTGATGCTGCCAGGTTTTACCGGCCCTTCTCCAAAATACCAGCATACCTCATTAAATTTTCTGGTTTTTGGGTCACTGGCTTTTTTTGCTCAGATATTAATACTAATCGTTTCGATTTTATTGCTGTTTTTTGCTGTATCCGGAAACCCACCCGAATCAGCGGGGATGAGTGGTAATGAAGCCAGTATTCTGTGGGCGCAATTTGGAATCCTTTCGTTATTTGTGACTATCTTTTTTTTCCACAGTACCATTCGCTATGCAAAAAAAATAAAACTGAAGCAGGATACCGAATTACATGCTCATAAAACAAGAACATTATATTTATTACGGTTTGGATTAGTTTGTGGTTTTATTGGTATAGCCGTTTCCATACTCGGTGTGGGTAGCAGTATAGAGTTGTTAATTGGCAAAACTATTTCACAACCCCCAGGTATCGCCATTACCGATCCCAGTAAAATCGTCAGAGCGTTGGATGTATTTGTTCTGGTTATCAATTTTGCGATTGTCATTGCCCATTTTATCGGCATTGTTGTTTCGTTATGGCTGATAAATCGCGTGGATCGAAATTTTTAAAAGTAGAAAATCGCATTTCTGCTTTGCAGGCGCTGACAAAGCAGGGATGATTTGTTCAGCGCTTCCTTAATAATATCTACTCTTCCAGCAGCTCCTCAAGCTCCTGAATACTTTCGTCGCAATCCTCCAGGCTGTTTCTTACTCGTTTTTTAAAGAGCAAACCAATCGGTTTTCCTTCCATTTCCCGCTGGCTGTACTCATTAAGCAATCTGCAGGCTTTATGCATGTTCATTTCTGCCTGATAGACTTCCTCAGGCTCCTCCAACTCATCATCAGACAACATCATCAGTTGACTGGTTACTTCATTCTGTCGGCGAAAAACTGATTCTGCATAACTGCTTAAAGCCTGTTCGTGGGTAATCATTTCCATCACACTGCAACCGCTTAGCAAAAGGCTGGTTGCAGTCAACAAGCACAAAACAGACTGTGTTTTTTTTGTACGCATGATAGGCTCTTTAAAGGTTGGTTTTTATTGTTTCCGCCAGAAGAAAGCCAGCAGGCTGCCGGATATATTATGCCAGATACTGAACAGTGCGCCGGGCAATGCCGCTAACGTGGAGAAATACTGAATCGCCAGCGCCACACTCAAACCGGAATTTTGCATACCCACCTCGATGCTGATGGTTCTGGCGGTTTGTGTATCGTATTTAAGCGCTTTAATCAACCAATACCCGGTCAACAGACCTGATAAATTATGCAGACATACGGCCAAAAAAACCGGCCAGGCCAGTAAAGTTAAATTTTGTTGATTAAGGGCAACGATAATGGCAATAATCAGAATGATGGCAAAGCTTGAAAATAACGGAAACAAAGGTTGCATCCGCTGGATGACTGGCTGAAACAGACTGTTAATCAAGGTTCCGGATAAAACAGGGATTAAGACCACCAGCACAATGCTTTTCAACATCCCGGCAACAGGGACTTCGATAGTCTGATGTAAATATAGCCAGCTTAAAAACGGCATCAAAATCACCGCACATAATGTGGAAACCACTGTCATTAAAACTGACAAGGCTACATTGCCTCGCGCCAGATAACAAATCACATTGGAGGCCGTTCCGCCTGCGCTGGCACCGACTAAAACCATTCCTGCCATAATTTCCACCGGCAGTTTCAGCCCTGTTGAAATAAGTTTTGCATAAAAGGGCATACACAGAAACTGGATGGTAACGCCTGTTAAAATCACAACAGGCGACTTCAGCACCTGTTTAAAGTCATGCCAGGTTAAGGTCATTCCCATGCACAACATTACCAGGGCCAGCAAAGGGATAATACTGTCTTTTAATCCGCTGAAAAAACCGGGATAAAACCAGGCCACTGTTGATAACAGTATGGCCCATAGTGGAAAGAGTGACAGCAGCCGTTGCATTATTTTTGTGCAGTCACAATACAGTATTCAGTCAGGTTTTCCTCAAACAGCAGATGCTGGGCCAGTCCCACATAGTAATTAGCCGTTTGCGCCTTACTGCGTAGGCCCAGCCATTGACTGATTTTTTGTACCGGATACAGCCGCTTGGCGACCTTGTACATATATTCGGCCGAAGGTAAGGTTTGCCGGGTGATATCATGTACCTGAATATCCTGAAATTCAAGATTTTCCATTAATCCGGTAAATTCATCACGAGAGCACAGATTGGGCACCGCCCAGCCATTCAGACAAGTGACCACCGCCTGCCATTGTTTTTCATTAAACTCTCGTTGTAATAAAAAACCATCACAAACCACCAGACGACCGCCTTTTTTCAGTACCCGGAACGCTTCTTTTAAAAAATCACCTTTATTCAGGGCATGACAGGAACTTTCAAGCGCCCAGACCACATCGAAAGTCTCATCATCAAAAGGTGTATCGCAAAAATCGGCTACTTCAAACTTTACCCGGTCATCCACCTGATGACGTCTGGCATGTTGTCCGGCATAGTCTGCCTGCTTTCGACTGATGGTGATTCCGGTGACCTGATTACCGTGTTCACGCCCCATCCAGATAGAACTTCCACCAATGCCGCAGCCGGCATCCAGCACTTTATCCGTCGGCTTGATGCCGGCTTTATCATAAAGCACCTGATTTTTATTCAGTAAAGCCTGATGCTGTTGATACGGTGTATGCTCATCCCAATAGCCATAATGCAGTGCCAGATTGTCCCGATTACACCAGGCGGTTAAATAATCGTGATAGCAATCGTCATAATGCTTGACTGCATCTTCTCGTAACACCTCTATATCGGGTTGCTGATCCTGGGTTAAACTCTGGTCCCGGTAATCTTTGTTGGGCTCTATCCGGTATGTTGTCATGATTCTGTCTGCTCTGAGCCTGAATGAATAGGCCGGCCATTATAATCAAGTTTTGAAATTTTCTCAGGCAAAGATGCGTTAATCTCAAGTTTCTGGAATATTTCCGCCAGGGACATTTTTTTTATAGCGTCCAGCGTCATCCCATAACGAATTTTAAAAAAACTGTTTTTCTTGGCGGCCGGATAATGCCTGGTTATCTCGCCCAGGCGCTGCTGAATCAAGTTTCTGGCTGTCAGTAAATCATCCTGGGATTCAGTCTTCAGTTTTTCTTGCGGCTGAACATTTTGTTTTCCCAATGCCTTCTGACGTATCGCTTGTAAACGTTTACTATTGCCCAGGTGAATAATGGCTGTATTAAGTTCGGTAACCTTTGCTTTTTTCATATATCCCTCCCGGTTTCGTAAAGTTTTCCATGGCTTATTTTATAAACCCGGTCTACCAGTTCCAAACCTGTTTTTCGATGCGTTACCATAATCAGTGTTTTATCCTGTGTAATGATTTTTAATGCATCCAGCACCTGTTTTTC
>CAYLNS010000051.1:0-9439 GCA_964385115.1 uncultured Methylomarinum sp. | reverse complement strand
TAATCAGTGTTTTATCCTGTGTAATGATTTTTAATGCATCCAGCACCTGTTTTTCGGTTTCCCTGTCCAGCCCCTCTGTCGGCTCATCCAGCAGGATAACTGGGGCATCTTTCAAGTACAAT
Organism: uncultured Methylomarinum sp.; assembly: GCA_964385115.1. Classification (GTDB taxonomy): domain Bacteria; phylum Pseudomonadota; class Gammaproteobacteria; order Methylococcales; family Methylomonadaceae; genus Methylomarinum. Next base: position 9,317 of record CAYLNS010000051.1, on the reverse strand, counting down.
CGTGCCAAGGCGATGCGCCGCGCTTCTCCACCAGAGACCTGTGTCCCCTGCTCTCCGACCCAGGTATCCAGACCATCAGTTAAAGCCAATACCCAACGACTTAAACCGGCCAGTTCAATTGCATGCATCAATTCCATCTCTGTCGCTTGTGGCTTGGCAATCAACAGATTATCGCGAATACTGCCGACAAACAAATGGGTTTTCTGGGACAACATGGCAAAGCGACTCATCAGAGAGTCCGTTGTTAATTGCCGGTAATCTTGGCCGCCCAGGGTAATGCTGCCCTGCTGCGGATCAAAATAACGCAATATCAACATTAACAAGGTTGTTTTACCCGCACCACTTGCCCCGACAAACGCCAGCTTACTCCCTTCAGGAATAGACAAATCAATGTCTTTCAATACCCATTGACTAGCCCCCGGATAGTGAAACCCCAGTTTGATTAATTCAATGCTATTGTTTTCTGGCAAACTTTCAGGATAAGCCGGTTCCATTACCAAAGGCTGAGTCTGAGCCACAGTACGCACCCGTTGCGCTGCTTTTTTGGTTTTTCCCAGCATTTGTATGGCCTGAACCATAGGAGTCATGCCATCAAAAAGAGCCATCACCAGAAAAACCAGCATCGCCAATACCGGTGCCTGATACGATTGGTCGATAAATCGGCTGCCCATCATTAACAACAAAACCAGCAACAGATTCGCCAATAAAAAAACCAGTGCGGCAATCAGGGCTGACAAGCGGTTATTGGTTTTTTGCACCGTCAGTATCTGTTGTAAACCGTCTGATAATCGTTTTTTGAATACCGGATAGGCGGTTAATGTCAGTATATCTTCCAGGCCTTGTAATAAATCAATCAGCGTCGTTTTATACTGACTGTTTAACTGGACTTCCTTTTCGGCGACAGCGCTTCCCAGATGATTAAACAGCACAGGCACAAGCACAGCGGTAATAAAAACCGCCATCAACAAGATAACTGCCAATACAGGACTCTGAAGATAAACAATAGTCGCCACAGCCAGCGAAGTGGTCAGTACCACACTAGCCGGCACCAGTATCCGTATATAAATGGCATCCAGTGCATCAATATCCTGGGTGATACGATTCAATACATCGCCTGAATGTAATGATGCCAGTTGTGCCGGCGACAAGCGGGACAGTTGCTTAAAAAACCATTGTCTGATTTCAGCCAATACCCGAAAGGTTGCCTCATGTGTCAGCAATCTCTCGCCATAACGTCCCAGCGTTCTGATAATAGCCAAGGCTCTGATCTGGGCGGCAGGTTGCATAAAATTAAAACCGGCCGCCACACCGTCGGCCGCTAAACTCCCGGCGACCGCCGCCGCACAAATAAACCAGCCGGATAATCCCAACAAGGCAATGGAGGCCATGCTGGTAACAACAGCCAGGAATCCGCCTGCCAGCAACCAGCCAAGGTAAGGCCGAAACAGCCCCAGAAAAAAACGCAAATCTTTCACCGAATCACCCCATCTTCTAGCCTGATGCAATGATTCATATACTCCATTAGCCTATAATCATGACTGGCAATAATGACAGTTTTATTGGCAAACAACTCAATCACTTTATCCAGCAATTGTTTTTTACTGGCTTCATCCAGATGTGCGGTCGGTTCATCCAGTAAAATAATATCGCAGTCTTTTAAAAAAGCCCGGGCCAGGGCAATGCGTTTTAGCTGACCGCCGGACAAGCCATAACCGTTTTCGCCTATCAAGGTATCCAGCTTGTCGGGCAAACTATCAGAAAATTCAGTCACCCCGGCTGCCTGTGCGGCTGATTCAATCGCTTGTCTTGAAATCTGTTCATTAAATAAACTGATATTGTCGGCAATAGAGGCATTAAACAGACTGGGGTTCTGACTAATCCAGGCAATATGCCGGGCGGCCCATTCCCGCTGGCAAGGTGCGCCGTGAATAATAACCGTTCCGGAATCCGGCGGCTCCAGCCCCATTAATATCCGTAGTAAAGTTGATTTTCCAGCCCCCGACTCTCCCATCAAAACATACTTCTCCGAGGGGCTGATTTTCAGCGTGATATTGTTCAGAATCAGCCGGTCAGAAAAACTTTTACTCAGATTGTTTATTTCAATGGCATAGTCCGTATGTTTTTTTGCTTGGGCTTTTGATTTTTCAACAGCGCCCGGCGATTGCTCCAGAATAGTTAAAATCCGGTCGGCCGCGGCAACTGCGGCAGCCTTGTCATGGTAATGAACCGCCAGTTGCCTTAACGGAAGAAAAAACTCAGGCGCCAGCAATAAAACAAACAAAGCCTGTTGCAGACTGATATCCTGCGCCGGGCCAAAATGTATCAACCCCAGCAGACCCAGCCCTACATAAACAGCGACCAATGCCACAGCAACCGCGCTAAAAAACTCCAGTACGGCAGAGGAAATAAAGGCAATGCGTAACACGGCCATAGTTTTAGTTTTAAAAACCTCGGCAACCTTGCCAATGCTTTCAAGCTCCAATGCCACCCGGCTAAACAGTTTTAAGGTTGTCAGCCCCTGGATGCGGTCCAGATAAAACGCCCCCATACGCTCCATTTCCAGAAACTGATTGCGGCTGGCCGATTCCGCCCCCATACCAATCAAGGCCATGAATACAATCACTAAAGGCCCGGTCACCAGTAAAATACAACCCACCACCCAATTGACATAAAAGGCCGCCAGCATGATTAACAGAGGAACCACCGCAACAATGGCCTGCTGTGGCAAATAGCGGGAAAAATAAGGATCGATGGCTTCAGTTTGCTGCTGAATAATTGCAGCCAGTTGGGCGCTATGATGATTTTTTAAACCGAAAGGACCAAGACTATAAAGCTTATCCAGCAATTGCTGGTGAAGAGTTTGCCGAATACGCTGGGCAGCAGCAAACCCTGAAACCTGATAGGCATAAATACACACACTGCGCAGCACAATCACCAATACCAGCATGATTGCGTAATCCTGTATCGCCGACCAGTTTGCCTTTTCAATCACCAGATGATGCAGGATTAACGCCAGCAGAAAAGCTTGTACAATAATCAACAGTCCATTCAGCACCCCGATAACAACGGTTTTACGATGCTGTTTACGACAATTTTGTTTTAATTGTTTTAACCAGGCCAGACAATATTGATTGCGTCTTTTTTGCCGGTCAAAAGCCTGTTGATTGCGGGTTTGTGTTACATTCACGTGTCAGTATTTGTTAATATCGAAACCATGACAGAACAAGAAGGTGTCATCAAATATCAATTATCGCATCATTCCCGCCCGATTGATGCACAAATCAATCTTGCCGAACTCAACGGCTGGCGGCAAATTATGTTGCGCCTGCAATTAATCGGTCAGGATGAGCAACGCTATATGGGCTATGGATTTGGCAACATCAGTTTCAGACTGGCTGAACAACCCGGGTGTTTTTTAATATCCGGCACCCAGACAGGCCATTTAACAACATTAAGCCACCAGGATGTTGCCATTATTACCCGGGCGGAACCTGAAAAAAACCGGCTGGAATCCTATGGAATTTGCAAACCTTCGTCCGAAGCCTTGACCCACGCCATTGTTTATCAACAAAACCCTGATATCAATGCCGTTATTCATGTCCACAGTCCGGATATCTGGCTGAACACGCAATCACTCAACATAGCCAGTACCGTAAAAGATATTCCCTACGGTACTCCAGCCATGGCTCTGGCCGTCAAACAATTATTTGACAACCATCAACTGCAACAGCAAGGCATTATCAGTATGCTGGGACATGAAGACGGCGTCATCAGTTTTGCCGGCAATTTACAAATCGCTTCTGAAATCCTGGTAGAGTCGTTGGCAAAGGCTTTAATGCTCAATTCATTGCGTGAACAGCTAAAAAAAGGCACGGAACAACTTGATCGTGGCAAGGGTATTGCTATTGAATCAAAAAAAGCTTTAAACAAATTATTCGACGATATCAAAAATTAAAATGGCAACCTGTACTAGTGACTGATATTAAAAATCAAAATCCACTAAGTAGTTACAAAACATCAATTCTTAATCCCCACCCCTTTATGCAGCAACCAGAGATTCATCAGGGCCAATAGCAGTATAAATCCACCCGTCATGGCAAATGCAATGGAAATTTCCACATCGCTGACGCCAATCAGTCCATAACGAAAGGCATTGATCATATACAGAATGGGATTGCCCAATGATATTTTCTGCCAGATTCCGGGCAGCATCGAGACCGAATAAAACACGCCCCCCAGATAACTTAACGGCGTTAAAATAAAATTGGGGATGATGGAAATATCATCAAAACTGTCGGCAAAAACGGCATTCATAAATCCGGCCAATGCAAACAGGGTTGCTGTCAGAATAAATACTGCAATGGTAATAGCCCAGTTTTGCACCTGAATATCGGCAAACAAGGTGGCAATGGATGCGACGACGGTTCCGACCAGCAGCCCGCGGGCCACACCGCCGCCAACATAGCCACCCAAAATAACCCAGTTAGGCACCGGTGCCACCAGCAATTCTTCTATATGATGCTGAAATTTGGTGGAATAAAATGATGAAACGACATTGGCATAAGAATGACTGATTACCGACATCAGAATCACACCCGGAACAATATAATCCATATAGCTTACGCCATGAATACTGCCGACCCGTTCGCCAATCAGTTTGCCGAAAATCAGAAAATAAAGTGATGTGGTAATCGCCGGTGGCAACAGGGTTTGCGGCCAGATTCGGGTAAACCTGCGAATTTCTTTAAATAAAACCGTTCTGAAGGCAATGGAATAATTCATCGCACAATATCCATAAAAAGTTGTTCCAGTCGATTGGATTTGTTTTTTAAACTAAGTACCTCAATGCCCTGCTCCGTCAACTTCTGAAACAGACCATTAAGTCCTTTATCTTTAGGCACCGCCACCTGGAGTAATCTAGGCTCGGATAATTCCAGTTGATAGCCTTCAATATCCGGCGCTTTATCCAGTGGCTTTAACAGATTCAGCACAAAATGTTCCTTGTTTATCCGGCTCAGCAGAGTTTGCATATCAGAATTTTCAACAATTTTCCCCTGGTTGATAATGGCAATATTCCGGCACAGACTTTCAGCCTCTTCCAGATAATGTGTCGTCAGGATAATCGTGGTGCCGTTACGATTGACCTCTTCCATCATTTGCCACATGGAATGCCGGATTTCAATATCGACGCCGGCCGTAGGCTCATCCAGAATCAGCAAACGCGGCTCATGAACCAGGGCCCGGGCAATCATAACCCGGCGTTTCATGCCGCCGGACAGCCTTCTTGAAACGGTATTACGCTTGTCCCATAAATCCATCTGCTTCAGACACTGATCGGCGCGAATCCGGGCCTTTTTTGCCGGAATACCGTAATAACCGGCCTGATTGATGACGATATTTCTGACCGTTTCAAACTGGTTAAAATTAATTTCCTGCGGAACCAGCCCGATGCAGCTTTTTGCCTGATTACGCTCGCGTACCAAATCATGGCCACAAACACTCACTTCCCCGCTGGATTTATTCACCAGGGAACAGACAATGCCAATCGCAGTGGATTTACCGGCGCCATTAGGCCCTAAAAGGGCGAAAAAATCGCCTGTTTCAACCTCCAGGTCTATGCCTTTTAACGCGGTGAAGCCGTTACTGTAAGTTTTTTTCAGTTTTTTGATTGATAATGCCTTCATACACTGCGCTATACTCAAACGGATGATAAAATTAAACTACCCGATAGAAAATCTGGATAAAATAAAAACCCAGTAATTTTATCAAATTATAAAGTTTTCCGTAGATAAAACAGGATAAGACCTTGTCACAACCACTCCCTGATAATGTTGCCGCCATCGATTTGGGTTCAAACAGTTTTCATATGATTATCTGTCGACTCAGTGACGGCAAACTGCAAACCATCGACCGCCTGAAAGAAATGGTGCGTCTGGCGGCCGGACTTGATGAACAGAAAAATATTGATGAAGCCACCCAGGAAAGAGCTTTAGCCTGTCTGGAACGCTTTGGCCAGCGCATCAGAAACTTCCCCTCTAACCGGGTCAGCATTGTCGGCACCAATACCTTACGCACCGCCAAAAATTCCAATGAGTTTATTGCCAAGGCTGAAAAGGCACTGGGCCACCCTATCCATATTATTTCCGGTATTGAAGAAGCCCGTCTGATTTATCAGGGCGTAGCCAATAACCTGGGCAGTAATGCCAACAAGCGGCTGGTTATGGATATTGGCGGCGGCAGCACCGAATACATCATCGGCCAGGCAGACACCCCGCTGGACAAGGAAAGTTTACATATGGGCTGTGTAACTTTCAGCAATATGTTTTTTAAAAACGGCAAAATCAGCCGTAAAGGATTTAAAAAAGCGGTTCTTTTGGCCGAACAACGGCTTGAACCCTTTCAGAAGAAATTTAATCATAAAAACTGGGATGAAGCGATTGGCGCTTCCGGAAGTCTGAAAGCCATACGCAATGTATTACATGCAGCCGGCTGGAGTAATAACGGTATAACCCTGTCCGGCCTGGAGCAACTGGTATCCACAATGCTAAAAGTGGAGCATATTGACGAACTGGATTTACCCGAACTCAGTCCCGAGCGTCGCCCGGTCTTCCCCGGCGCCGTTGCCATTATCTATGCCACATTTCAGATGCTGGATATAGACCAGATGACCGTCTCGGACGGGGCGCTCCGGGAAGGTCTGATTCATGACTTGCTGGGCAGAATCTATAATCATGATATTCGTTCAGAAACCAGCAGAACCCTGGCCGAGTATTATCACGTCGACCAGCGACATGCCGAAAACCTGAAACAAACCATTCAGTATATTCTGAAGCAACTGCCGGACCACCCCGCTCTGATTGATAATGAAGAAAGCCAGCAGTTTTTGCAATGGGCGGCGGAATTACACGAAATAGGCCAGAGTATTGCCCACAGCCAATACCATAAACACAGCGCCTATATTATTGAACATGGCGACCTGGCCGGTTTTTCCAGACAAGACCAGAATTTACTGGCAACTATCGTCAAAACCCACCGCAAAAAGTTTTCCTTGTCCCGGTTTAAAAAATTACCCGCGCCGTGGAAACAATATGCCCCCGTATTAACTGTTATTTTACGCCTGGCTGTGCTGCTTCACCGAAACCGCTACAGCCAAAGACCGGATTTCTCAATTCAGATTAATGATGAGCGTATCAAGTTAAAATTTGCCAACCGCTGGCTGGAGCAAGCGCCACTGACTCAGGCTGACCTGGAAAAAGAAGCAGAATACCTGAGTAATGGAAAATATGTTCTGGAATATGAATAAATGCAGGCCACATTAAGAGCACTATGCTTCTTACTGACTGTCCCGCCGGTGTTACTGGCGGTTATGTTGTTTTTTGCCATAGACAGACAGGCATCTACCGTTCAATACCACCCGTTAACCAGTCGGGATATTCAGCGTGCCCAGCAAATACTGAATTTTTCCAAAACCGAGCAACAGAACATCAGAACCCTGGAATTAACCCAACAGGATTTAAATACAGCGGTTAATTACCTGCTCAACCATCTGATGCAGAGTGCCGCCAAGGTCAGCCTGGGGGATGACTCCCTGGATTTTAATATTTCCCTGTATCTGCCGGACAATCTGTTTGGCAGATACATGAACATCCATTTCCGGTTAAAAAAAGTGGCCGGCTATCCGGTTATCAATCAGCTCCATATCGGCAGCATTCGCATAGCTGATGAATTTGCCGGCCACATCATTGAAAGTATTATTAATCATACCGATTTAAAGCAATACTATATTCTTGCCTCCCAGCATATTAAAAACCTGAGCATCAACCCCAAGCAACTCACCATCACCTATCTAACCCGGTTTAATGATACGGCAGACCAAAACAATCTCACTGCCAACGCTGATTATCAGTCGCTGATATTTTATCAGCAAAAAATCAACCAGATTGTCATTCAGCACAATCCACGCTATCGCCTGTCCCTGGCTGATATTCTGCAGCCCTTGTTTCTGGCCGCATACCAGCGCTCAACAGTCGAAACCGCCATTCGGGAAAACCGCGCATTACTGATTGCCACCAGCAGCTATGTAAACAAAGCCGAATTAAAAAATTATTTCCCCATTTATCTGTCAACCGCCAAATATTACCCGGTGTATCTGTACAAACGGGTGGATCTGGCCAAACACTTTGTCGGCTCGGCGGCTTTAGCGGCGACAGGCGCCGTCAGCCTGACGCAAATGCTGGGGCAGGAAAAAGAACTCAGCGACTTAAAAACCCGCAGCGGTTTCAGTTTTACCGACCTGGCCGCCGACAGAGCCGGTTTAAAACTGGGACAGACAGCAACCGAGACCCCAAAATCTGCCAGAAACCTGCAAAAAGCCATGCATAATATTAAAGACTACCGGGCATTCATGCCCGAAGTCAGAGACCTGCCGGAAAATTTAACTGCCCAGGTTTTTAAGCGTTTTTATGGCTCGATTTACAGCCAGAAATATCAGAACATGCTGAAACTGATTGACCAGAGAATTGCACAACTGCCTGTTTATCAGTCTCAATAATCAACCGGGTCACAGAAAGCAACCCAGCACAGTGGATGTGCGGCTGAACATAGCAAATTTATCAAACACAGGACGCTTCTTTTTCAGCCTGTTCAGAAGGCTGGGAAAATGCCTCCCGCAACACCGCCTGCATCAATTGTTCTGCGTGGCTTTGATTGCGGGTGATCTGGCTTTCCAGTTGGTCGCAGAGGGCGAGTAGTTTTTCGACTTTGGTGACAATGGCTTTTTGTTCGGGGAGTGGGGGGAGAGGAACTAATTGTTTTTTTAAGTCTCCAAGCAAAAGATTATTTATTGCACTACCCCACGACGCAGCAAGTAACTTCGATGTCTCACATGTTAGTAGCAAGCTAATGAACATTTGATCTATTAAAGTTTTGACTACTTTTATTACGGCGACACTTTTTTGAAATGTTGTTTTTTGGGTAAACGGATGATCAGGAACAAGAGCCAACTTGCCTACAGTAGCACCAGTGTTAACCATACAAATATCACCTGCTTCAAGATTGGTTCTGTTATGCACCTCTTGAAACTCATCTGGAACTATTTGTCGCGCATTCCTATATAAGAGCTTTCCATTCTGTATATCTTTTGCTGATAAAAAATAATAACCAGAGTTATTCAGATTTTGACAATCTCCATGTTTCCCATCAGTTATTAGAGTCGTTATATCTTGCAACCGACACCAAACCCACCCTTCAGGCAATGCAAACAGTTTTTCCTCCTCACTAATCGGTGGCAGTGGTTTTTGTTTTTTGATTTTTTTGTC
>CAYLNS010000050.1:0-14525 GCA_964385115.1 uncultured Methylomarinum sp. | reverse complement strand
TTTCCTTCCAGCCCCATGGCGGCTCGCATGACTTTGTTTTTCAGTGGCGTGACTCTTTCTGCCAGCCCCAATCCCATGTTTCTGAAAAATTTTACCGGCAGAATATCGTTGCTGAAACAGCGATAGAACATATCCATCACCGTCATCATCAGCAGATTTTCTTTGCGGCGCATGGATTCATATTGTTTAAGCACGGTTATATCAGCGATGTCCTGACCTTTTTTATCGGCTTCCAGCAACACTTCGGCCAGGGCCGCGGCATCCAGAAAACCAATGTTTACGCCCTGCCCTGCCAGTGGATTAATCATATGCGCGGCATCACCTACCAGGGCAACCCCCGGTTTGACATAATGTTGAGCATGTTGTCGTTTTAGCGGGAAGCTGGCACGCCCCAGGATTTTGTTGATTTTCCCCAGACAATCCGGAAAAGTATCTGTCAACTCTGCTATCAACTCATCATCCGGCAAGGCTTTCAAACGTCTGACTTCATCGGGTGAGTTGTACCAGACCAATGAACCATGATTACCTGTCAGCGGTAAAAATGCCTGCGGGCCGCTCGGTACAAAACGCTGCCAGGTGATATCCTGCTGGGGATAATCGGTTTCCACATAAATCACAATGGCATGTTGCTCATAATCCCAGCTGGTTACGCCCAGCCCTACCGCCTGTCTGACATGTGACTGGCCGCCATCGGCCGCGACCAGTACCCTTGCTTCAATTTCCCGGTCGTCTGCCAGATAAACAACAGAGCGCCCCGCTTGATACTGGATTCTGGAAATAGTGGCGGGCGCTATTAAATCTACATTGTCAAAAGCTTCCAGTCTGTCCAGCAATGCCAGCTGGGTGACCCGATTTTCGACAATATAACCTAGTTCAGAACAATTAATGTCGCCACTGTTAAATTCGGTATCCCCGGCTGTTTCCCAAACCCTCATGCGTTTGAAAGGACAATATCTTCTGGCAAGCACGCCTTCCCAGGCGCCAACTGCCTGCATGATGTTTTTTGTGGCAATACTTAACGCGGAAACGCGCAAATCGTGGGGCTGATCAGGTAAAAACGGCTCGGGTAGCTGTCTTTCTATTACCGCCACTTTAAGCCTGCTTCCACCCAAGCCACAGGCAACAGCCGCGCCCACCATGCCACCGCCTACAATTACCACATCATATTTCTCGGTCATTATTCTCTATCAATTTAATTGTTTAGTATAAGGTCTTTTCCAGCTCGATTTTGTCTTAAGGTTATTTGTCAAAATACCCTGCAAACTACTGTTTTTATAATATATTTAATAATCATTCTACGCGGCGTTTAAAAATTGCCATTGCCTGGAATGACAGAATATTCAATTACCGGTATAATTATCCGGTTTCACTCACTGAAAGTAATCATAAATTACATGACAAAACATTGGCATAAGTCCTGAACGCCTTTGCTTCCTTGGACTCTAACACGCAACGATAAAAAAAACCATTGCCTTTGGTTTCTGTCGATTCAAGTACGATTAAACGGTAAACGGACCGGGATAAAATGATGAAAAATTCCCATCAAAATGACACAAACAATATGCTTTATAACGCTGATCTCTCTCAAGACAGTTGTGGTGTAGGTTTCATCACACATAAACAAAGCATACAGAGCCACGATCTTCTTGTTAAAACGCACGAAGCGCTGTGTACCATTCCTCACCGTGGCGGCATGAGTGCCGAAGGGATTGGTGACGGAGCCGGCGTAAATATCGATCTATCGCTGAAGTTTTTCCGCAAAATAACCGGTATAGATACGCTTGAACTGGGTCAATTCGGTGTCGCCAATTTCTTTTTCCCGGAAGACCATGCCCATCACGATTCTGACGCCATGAATCTGGTTAATCAGCATTTGAAGGAATTTGCTCTGCCCGTCATTTTATGGCGCGATATTCCGGTTGATACCAGCGTATTGAATAAAGCCGCCGTCGACGCCCAGTTACCGATTAAACAAGTAATTTTTGGCCTTCCTGAATCATTAAAAAACGCTTCTCATGATGATTTTGAAAAACATGTCCAGGATGCCTTATTAACCATTGAAGCAGATGGTTTCAGCCGTGAGGAATTGCAGGGGTTTTACCCGTTGTCCATGAGTTCAAGAACCCAGGTTTATAAAGGACGCCTGAATTCATTTGAAGTGATTCCTTATTTCACTGATCTGTATGACCAGGATCATGAAATCAGTACGCTGTTTTTCCACACCCGTTTTTCGACCAATACCGCGCCCGCCACCATGATGGCACAGCCATTCCGTTATATGGCGCATAATGGCGAACTGAATACCGACAAGAAAAACCGGTTAAGCGAAAACGCCATTGCCCGGCAAAAAAACAAGCATATTATTTTTCCGAACGGACAATCGGACTCCGGGCGTCTTGATCAGACGCTGACCCGTCGTATCAATGAAGATGAGATGGATATTGTCACCGCTATTCTGGCCATGATGCCACCCGCCTGGGAAAATGACACAACATTGCCGGATGATGTGCGCGCCATGCTGGAATATTTCAGCCTGTATGAAGAGAAAAATGACGGCCCGGCTGCGTTGATATTTTCAGATGGCATTCGGGTAGGCGCACGTCTGGACAGACTGGGTTTACGCCCGTTGCGCTCCGTTGAAACCGAGGAATATCTGGCGGTGATGTCTGAAGCCGGACAAATCGACTTCCCCCCTGAAGAAGTGTTGATGCGTGGCCGCATCGAAGCCGGCGGGATGCTGTATTTTGATCATTCCACCGGTCAGTCCTATGACAGCCATCAAGTCATGGAACGTCTGGCTAAAGAGCGTGATTACAAGGCGCTGCTGGCTGAAAAAAGCCTGCATATGAATGATCTGCCTGAGGTAGATGAGTCTGAAATTGACGATAATCATGAGTTTAATGTTGATCAGCGTCATACCGCATATTCATTAAACCAGGAAAGCTTTAAATTTTTGCTGGACCCAATCCTCAGCGCCGGTCTGGAAAAAGTCAGCGCCATGGGTTATGGCATTGCGCCTAATGCCTTAAATGCAGACGAAGGCGGCATGTCACGTTATTTCAGCCAGCGCTTTGCCCAGGTCACCAACCCGCCGCTGGATTCATTACGCGAAAGTGATGGCATGACCCTGCGTGTTGCCTTGGGCGCCAAACCGACCTTTGTTGAAAATGACAACAAACAACTGGTACTTGAATCCCCTATTCTGACTCGTGTGCAACTGGAACAGATTCGTCGCCAGAACGAGGTTAAAGTAACTACGCTGGAGATGTTGTACCGCCCGGATTTTGAAGATTCAGAAAAAAATGCCCGATCACTTGAGCAGGCTTTTCTGGCAGTTTGCGATAAAATTGAACAGGCGGCTAATGACGGCTTCGGCATCATTATTTTGTCGGACTTTAATGTCAATAAAGATTGGGCGGCCATCCCGGCTATTTTAATGGTCGCGGCCGCTAACCAGCATATGGTCAAAAAAGGCATCCGTTTCAATTCGTCATTAGTGCTGGAAACCGGTCAGGCTGCCAGCCCGCATGATATCGCCTGTCTGTTAGGCTTTGGTGCATCGGCTATCTGTCCGTTAAGCGTCCATAACCGGGTGATGACTGAATTTAAAGCGGAAGACAGACAAAAGGCATTGGATAATTTCCATAAAGGCATATCCAAGTCGCTGATGAAAACCATGGGAAAATTCGGCCTGTGTACGGTTGAAAGTTATATCGGTGGCGAGTTTTTTGAATCCAATTATCTGGATACCAATGAGCCTGAATTAAAGCCTTATTTCCCGAATATTCATGCGCCTGTCGGGGGTGTGCGTTATATCAATATCGCTGACAGCGCCGCCGAATGGCATCACAAAGCTCTAAGTGTTAAAGAAGAAAATGATATTCCTTTCCTGGGACTGTTCAAGGAACGCCAGGACGGTGCCGGCCATACCTTTGGTAATACGGCTGTCAGGGAATATATCAATATGACCGACGAGGGGATTTTATATATTCCCAAACAACAATCGGCCGAAGCCAGTGACACGGCCTATACTGATTTTGGATACACCAGGCGTACGCCAGAACAAATTGATTCCTTTGGCATCACGCCGGCTTATCGCAGCTTTACCAAAAATCTTTACCTTGAGCGTCAGCAACGCCCGGCTGCCTTGCGTGACATCATGGACTTTCCGGTTGATGTTTCTGCGGCTGAAAATAAAGATGATTTTGACCGGATTCTGTGCAGCCAGAATTTACGGGGCAATAATAATTACCTGATTCGCGGGCTGAAGGTTAGCGCCGAAAACGGTGTGGTGTTTAAACTGTCATTGACCGAGAACAATACCCGCCCGCGTCTGGGAGCACTGGCCGATCATTTCAACAGTCGTTTCCAGAATGAAGATTTCAGTCTGGCTGTCGAAGATAATGTGATTGCCATTCGCGTCAATGATAGTGACAGCCTGCTGTATCGTTATTTATCCACGATGCGTACGGCACCCGCCCCTGTCAAACTGGATTCGGTGCAACCCGCCCATGAAATTACGGCGACACTGGCTTCCGGTGCGATGAGTCACGGGGCGCTGCTGCGTGAAGCGCACGAAGCGGTTGCCATGGGTACTAATATTGTCGGCGCTCTGAGTAATTCCGGCGAAGGCGGTGAACATTCCAGTCGTTTCAATACCTTAAAATCCAGCAAGATTAAACAGTTTGCTTCAGGACGTTTTGGGGTTTGGGCCGGTTATCTGGCTGACCTTAATATTGAAGAAATTGAAATCAAAATTGCCCAGGGCGCAAAACCTGGTGAAGGCGGTCAGTTACCTGCTGCCAAAGTCACTGTTGAAATTGCTGCGTTGCGAGGTGGTACGCCAAAAGTGGAACTGGTCAGCCCGCCACCGCATCATGACACCTATTCCATTGAAGATTTAGGCCAATTGATTCACGATGCCAAAGCCGCGCGTGTCCGTGTGGTTGTCAAGCTGGTTTCGTCTGAAGGGATTGGCACCATTGCGGTCGGTGTGGCCAAAGCCGGTGCTGACGTCATCAATGTTGCCGGAAACACCGGTGGTACAGGAGCTGCAGCGGTCACCAGTCTTAAAAATACCGGCCGTTCACCTGAAATCGGTATTGCCGAAGTGCATCAGGCTCTAGCGGCCAATGGTTTGCGCGACAAGGTTATTTTACGTTGCAGCGCCGCTCACCAAAGCGGTATGGATGTGGTCAAATCCGCCATTCTCGGTGGCGATTCCTTTGAATTTGGCACCACGGCGCTGATGATGCTGCGCTGTGTCATGGCAAAAAACTGTAATGTGCGCTGTCCAGCCGGTCTGACCACCGCACATGAAGAGTTTAAAGGTGATCCTCGCGTACTGGCACAGTTTTATATGAATGTCGCCCATGAAGTCAGAGAAATCCTGGCCGAGCTGGGTTATCAGAGTTTAAAGGCGATTCGTGGTCAAACGGATTTATTGCACCTGATAGATCATCCATTAATGGTCGGACAGCTTGATTTCACCCAGTTGCTGAAGCAAGTCTCTGAAGTCAAAGTTAAAAAGCCTGTTTATCTGGAAGCGGACTTCAAAAAAGATGATATTTTTCTGGACAGAATCCGTCATGTCATTATTGAGAATAATGAACGTCAGGTTATTATCGAAGGCGATGAGTTTAAGTTAAATAACCGTAATAAAACCGTTGGCGGCCAGACTGCTATCGATATAGAACGGATTCTGAATTATGAGCTGACACCTGAACAAATCGCAGCCTCCAAAGCCATTTATACCTTTCCGAATGGACGAAAATATCTGGCTCCCGACAGTGTTATTATCCGTACCAACGGTTCGGCCGGACAAAGTTATGCTGCCTTTAATAACGACGGTATCCGCATGGAGCACACGGGCACCTGTAATGACGGTGTGGGTAAAACAGCCTGCGGCGGCACCATTGTGGTTAAAACACCGGGCGGCGGCAGTCAGGAAGATGGCAAAAATGTATTGATTGGTAATTTTGCCCTGTTTGGGGCAACCGGCGGCCAGACCTTTATCAATGGCCAGGCCGGTGACCGCTTTGCTGTCAGAAATTCTGGCGCTATGGCGGTTGTTGAAGGTGTCGGTGACTTTGCCTGTGAATATATGATTAACGGCACGGTCTTGAATATCGGAAGCTTTGGTAAAGGTTTTTGTACCGGCATGTCGGGTGGTAATGCCTATCAGTACGACCCTGAAAACCGTCTGGAAAATCTTTATGACAAATCATCTGTACAGATTTTCAGCCTGGCGGAGGAAACAGATGTCGCTCAATCGCATGAGCAATTTATTTTATCCATGCTGGAACAGCATGTTTATCATACCGGCTCCAGTAAAGCCCAGGCACTGCTGGATAACTGGTCGCAAGAGCGCAAGCATTTTAAATTTGCCATATCCACATGGATGTATAAAACCCAGACAGCTGAGCATCTGGCCAAAACCATGGACCGTAAACAGATTATCGAAGAGTTATCTGTTGACTATGCCCAGCAATTGATTGCTGACATCAAACAGGCCTGGGAACAAAATCAGCCATTATTTGACGGTGCAGTTCCGGCCTATGGCGAAACCGATACCCGTTTGACGTTTAAACTGGTCAACAGCTTTGCCACACTGGACAAAGCCCGACACATTGTTATCGGACAATTGCAAAAGCAAGGTATCGAAGCAGATGATGCAACGATTAACAAGCAGGCTTATCAATTGCTGATGGATCGTCCACGTAAAATCCAGGATGCATTGGTCAAGAATATCCGCGAAGCCTATAGCAATTACACGGATGAGCAACTGCCTGTGTTACTGGCGGCAAAGCGGGTTCATGACTATAAAAAAGCATTAAGTATGCGTGATACCCAAAGTATTAATGCGCTGGGTTCTACTGCATGGATTATTGAACAAGATAAAATCAACCGCCAGAACCTGGCTGATATTCCTGAAGTGGACGAATATCTGGCCAGCCTGGCCAGCCTGGAAATTATTCAGGATATGATGGAACAGGCAGCCTGATTTTTAAATTGTTTTTAAACAAATCAGCAGATGCACCTAAACTGAACACAGCCGGGAACTTAACATTCCCGGCACAACGGTTAAAACGACAATGAAAGCACCTTATATTCCAGAAAACGCACCTTATAGTGATACTCAACGGGCATGGCTCGGCGGTTTTTTTGCCGGTATGCACAGCCATATGCTGCAAACAGAAAATGCTGGCGCTGCGGCTGATGCCCGTGTTATTTATATTTTATACGGCACGCAAACCGGTAATTCAGAATCAGTGGCCAATGATGCGGCCAATGTTGCCAAGACCCATGGATTAAAACCCATGGTTAAAAGCATGGATGATATTGAATTATCACAACTGGCTGAAATGGAATATGTGCTGATTATTACCAGCACCTATGGCGAAGGCGAAATGCCAGATAATGCTCAAATCTTATGGGATGCTGTTTCTGCCAATGACGCGCCAAGACTGGAAAATATGAAATATTCCGTGCTGGCACTAGGCGATACCAGTTACGACCAGTTTTGTCAGGCCGGAATCGATTGGGACCATCGTCTGGAAGATTTGGGTGCCAAACGTATTTTTGACCGTATCGATTGTGATGTGGATTTTGAAGAGCCTGCCGAACAATGGGTTTCTGAAGTTATCCCATTAATGGCGGACGGTGCGGCAACAGTTGTTCTGGGCTCTTCATCCAAACCGGAAAAACCAAGCTATAACCGGAAAAACCCGTATCCAGCAAAAATGCTGGTCAATCGTTTATTGACAGCTGAAAATTCTTCCAAGGAAACTCGTCATTATGAAATTTCCATTGCCGGATCCGGCCTGAGCTATGAGGCAGGTGATGCATTGTGTGTCTTCCCCAGCAATTGCCCACAACTGGTGGCCGATATTATCAAAGCCATCGGTTGCCAGGGTGATGAAGATGAACCGGTTAATGGCGAATTGATGCCTTTATCCGAAGCCTTGCGAACCCGTTTTGAAATCAAAACCCCGAACAAGGAATTATTACAGGAAATTGCCAATCGTTCAGGCGATCAGGAGTTAAACAACCTGCTGGAATCGGATGATAAAGATAAACTTGCCGATTATTTATGGGGCCGGGATATTCTGGATTTATTATTACAATTTCCAGAAATGGAATTTTCAGCTGCCGAATTTCTCAGCCTGCTTAAACCCTTACAGCATCGCGCCTATTCTATTTCATCCAGTGGTAAAATGTATCCAGATACTGTCCACCTGACCGTTGCCAGTGTACGCTATCATGCTCATGGCCGTGACCATAAAGGGGTTTGTTCAACCTTTTTAGCTGATTTAGTGGATGAAAACACTCCAGTACCGGTCTTTTTCACACCGAATAAAGTGTTCAGAGTGCCTGAGGACGACAGCCTGCCAATGATTATGGTTGGCCCGGGTACAGGTATCGCACCTTTCCGTGCATTTTTGCAGGAACGCGAGTTTAGACAAGCCAGTGGTAAAAACTGGTTGTTCTTTGGCGACCGGAATGCTGCTACTGATTTTATTTATAAAGATGAATTGGAGTTAATGCAGGAAAAGGGTGTTCTTAATCGGCTTGACCTGGCCTTTTCCCGTGATCAGGAAGAAAAGATTTATGTCCAGGACCGTATGCGTGAACACGGCGAAGAGCTGTTTGCATGGCTGGAACAAGGGGGATATTTCTTTGTGTGTGGTGATGCTTATCGTATGGCGAAAGATGTTGATAAAGCACTTTTCGATATTATTGCTGAACACGGAAAAATGTCCGTTATTGAAGCGGCTAATTATGTCAGCAACCTCAAAAAAGAAAAACGCTATGTCAGGGATGTTTATTAATTTATCTATGTCCCTGCTTTAATCACCGTTCCAGGTCAAAAGCCAAATCCATCCTCATTCCCACGCTCCTGCGTGGGAATGCATACCGAACATTCCAACATCGACTGAACGGCAACCACCAACCTCTCAACCCTTTCTGACCATGCCCTTTTTATAAGACTTGCAACTTAGCCAGCATGGGGTTAGCATTCATTTGTCTGACAATGAGAAAGGTGTCTTATGTTTCTACCTGCAATAGCCCATGTTGTGATTGTGGGGCTGATGATAGTAATTCCGGTCGGAATTATTTATAAAAGAGCCGGCTTTCATCCCGCCTGGGCAGGTCTGGTTTTTTTACCTGGGTTCGGATTACTGCTTATCTGTATTCACCTGGCCTTAAGCCCCTGGCCTAATCAAATAACTGAACAGGATAGTGTGTAAATGGATATTTTTACCCTACTGATTCTGATTTTTTCTGCCTTTGTTCTCTGGCTGTGCAGTCTGATTCTTGATAAAGCAGGATTGAGCAAAGCCTGGGTTTTTTGTCTGCTGATACCAGTGGTTAACATCGTCATGCTATGGGTTTTTGCTTTTTGCCATTGGCCTAAGGTGACAAAAAACAATGAATGATATGATAAGCCCGGATAAAGCCTTACCCGGCCGAAACAGCCCCATATGCATTCCAGAAAAACACTTTATTACCAAGAACCCAATCACTCCACCTTTTCCTGAGCATTTAGAGCAGGCATTATTTGCCATGGGCTGTTTTTGGGGGGCCGAAAAGAAATTTTGGGAGCTACCTGGCATCTATTGCACGGCAGTCGGCTATACAGCCGGTTACACGCCTAATCCCACCTATAAAGAAGTCTGCACTGGCTTAACCGGGCATGCCGAAGCTGTTTTTGTAGTCTTTAATCCAAAAATCATCTCCTATCCAGATTTGTTGTCACTTTTCTGGCAAGGTCACAATCCCACCCAGGGAATGCGGCAAGGCCCGGATATTGGCTCTCAATATCGCTCGGGCATTTATACTTTTTCTGAAGATCAATACCAACAAGCGGTAAACAGTAAATCCGCTTTGCAAAAATATTTAACAACTCAGAGACTGGGGGCTATCACTACAGAAATAAAGATGGCTGATATTTTTTATTATGCTGAAAACTATCATCAGCAATACCTGGCAAAAAACCAGCATGGCACTTGTCTGTAATATAGGCCTTTGATACATTATGCGCTTTTTACCGTTGACTCTTTTCGATTATGACCACTAAAAATGCACTGAAAAAACCCGTTGTCATTGTGGGTTTAGGTGAACTGGGCGGCGAATTTGCCCGCGGTTTTTTACGCTGTGGATACCCGATTTATCCGGTCACCCGCCAAATCAGTATGGATACTCTTAGTCAACATTTACCTGATCCGGCACTGGTTTTGATTACCGTTCAGGAAAAAGAATTACATAAAGTCTTATCTGAAGTCCCTGCAATATGGCAAAATAAAATTGCATTAGTACAAAATGAATTATTGCCACGGGACTGGCAACAATTTGATATTCATAACCCTACTGTCGCTGTCGTCTGGTTCGAAAAGAAACCCGACATGGTTCTGACCAATATTCTTTATACGCCTGTATTTGGCCCTGCTTCATCGCTTATGATGGAAGCTTTGGATGCCATCCATGTTCCTACTAAAAAACTGGAAAATGAAGACGAGCTGTTATACGAGTTATTGAGGAAATCTCTGTATATTCTGACCGTCAACATCTGTGGTTTAGTTGAAAATTGCAGTGTCGGCGAATTATGGGAAAAACATTCCGAGCTTGCCAGAGAAGTGGCGCATGAAGCCATTAAAATTCTTGCCTGGCTGAGTCAAACCACTCCATCTGAAGAAAAACTGATTGCAGGAATGGCAGAAGGTATTGCCGATTGCCCACACAGAAAATGTCTGGGTCGCAGTGCCAAATCCAGGCTTGAACGAGCGCTGTCTTATGCAAAAGAAGCCGGGATTGCGGTACCCAAAATGGAAGAGATTTATCAGAAATATTGTGTGTCTTAAAAGCAACCGGGATAAGCCCGACTGCTTTTTAAGTTCGCATCAAAGTTCTCGGGTTGCGCTGAATTTAATATCCGGCCAACGCTCTTCGGTAAGCTGAAGATTCACTCGACTGGAAGCCAGATAAACCAGAAAGTCACTGCCATCAAGTGCAAGATTTTCGAAGGCTTTTTTCTTGAATTCTTCTAATATGGCAGGGTCATCAGTCGTTACCCATCTGACAGTATTAATACTGACGGCATCATAAACACATTCAACATTATATTCGGTTTTCAAGCGATGGGCCGTTACATCAAACTGCAAAATACCCACTGCACCCAGAATCAGCTCATTATTCTTCAAAGGTCTGAACAACTGAGTTGCGCCCTCTTCTGTCAATTGAATCAGGCCCTTTTGCAAGGCTTTGGATCTTAGTGGATCTTTTAAAACCACCCGCCTGAATAGTTCCGGTGCAAAATAAGGTATCCCGCCGAACTTAAGTGTTTCGCCTTCTGTAAAGGTATCACCCACCTGAATGGTTCCGTGGTTATGTAGTCCAATAATATCCCCGGGATAAGCCTTCTCGACATTTTTACGACTGTCTGCCTGAAAGGTAATCGCATTACCCACCTGGATTTTTTTACCGGTTCTCACGTGGTTAAGCTTCATACCTTTATCAAAAATACCGGAACATATCCGCATAAAGGCGACTCTGTCACGATGAGCCGGATCCATATTAGCCTGTATTTTAAAAACAAACCCGGAAAATTTATTTTCTTCGGGCAATACTTCGCGCTGTTCAGCCTGTCTGGGCTGAGGCGGCGGCGCATAATCAGCAAATGCATCAAGCAACTCGATAATACCAAAATTATTAATGGCTGAACCGAAAAATACCGGTGTCAAATCACCGTTTAAATAGGCTTGCTGATCAAATTCATGACTGGCGCCCTTGACCAGTTCAATCTCTTCTCTCAACTCTTCAGCCTGATAGCCCAGAATTTCGTCTAACTGGGTGTTCCCCAAGCCTTTAATAATTTCAGCTTCGGCTATCTTCCCCCCATGATTGGGACTGAATAACAATACTTCATCTTTATAAATATGATAGACGCCTTTAAAACGCTTACCCATACCAATGGGCCAGGTCATCGGCGCACAGTCTATTTTAAGTACGCTCTCAACCTCATCAAGCAAATCAATGGGGTCGCGGCCTTCCCGGTCAAGTTTATTGATAAAAGTCAGAATAGGTGTAGTCCTGAGGCGGCAGACTTCCATCAATTTAATGGTTCGCTCTTCCACCCCTTTAGCAACATCAATAACCATCAATGCAGAATCTACCGCCGTTAAAGTGCGATACGTGTCTTCTGAAAAGTCTTCGTGCCCTGGTGTATCCAATAAATTGAGGATGCAGTCTTTATGCTCAAACTGCATGACTGATGTGGTAACGGAAATTCCCCGTTCTTTTTCCATTTCCATCCAATCTGAAGTCGCATGGCGGGCAGCCTTACGGCCTTTTACAGAGCCGGCCAACTGAATGGCACCACCAAAAAGCAGTAACTTTTCTGTAATGGTCGTTTTACCGGCATCAGGGTGGGAAATAATAGCAAAGGTACGCCGCCTGTGTAGCTCATCCAGACGGGAAAGTTCTAAAGTTTGATTCATTAAAGCGTTTTATTTTCTCTATAATTACTTATCAGGGCTGTCATTAAATCAGCCGAAATACAGCAAAGGTTAATCTTGCCATTGTCAGAAATATACCGACTTTGTCATTAAACATATTCAGCCACTGACACTAGCAACTCATGTCAAATTCATTCGCAAAGTATATCACAACCCAATTGATACAAAGTCCTCAACCCATTCAACTTTTAAACTCTGGAACCAGCTTTTTCAGTATCTTCAGAATTGTCTGATTATCGGCCTGCTGGCATTCCAGCTTTAATTTATTAATCAATTCGGCCCATTCAGATTTATCATAACGCCGGGCTTTTGCCAGATACATTTTAGTGAACTGAGTTTTGATAATAGCTTCCTTATCATAAAACAACTCTTCATAAAGTTTTTCGCCTGGCCTTAAGCCAACAAATTCAATTTCTACATCCTTCCCTGGGATTTTTCCACTGAGACGAATCATCTGTTCGGCCAGATAAGCAATTTTTATCGGCTGTCCCATATCCAGAACAAAAATTTCTCCACCTTCCCCAACGGCTTCAGCCTGCATAATCAACTGACAGGCCTCAGGTATCGTCATGAAGTAACGGGTTATTTCCGGGTGTGTTACAGTCACCGGTCCACCAGATTGAATTTGTTCTCTGAACAAAGGTACCACACTACCCGCTGAATCCAGTACATTACCAAAACGAACTGTAGTAAACCGAGTAGAGCCCTCTTTATCCAGATTCTGACATAAAATTTCAGCCGCCCGTTTGGTTGCACCCATAACATTGGTGGGATTTACGGCTTTATCGGTCGAAATCAGAATAAATTTTTCGACATGATTAGCTATAGCAATTTCGGCAACATTCCGGGTTCCGATTAAATTGTTAAATACAGCTTCCCGAACCTGATTTTCCAGCATCGGTACATGTTTATACGCAGCCGCATGAAAAATAATTTGTGGTTGATAAGACTTGATAACACATTCTATGGATAACTGATTACTTACATCTCCCAAGACAACTTCATATTCGGTTTCAGGGAATTGTCTGTTCAAATCCTTATCAATTTGATAAAGATTAAATTCTGATTGGTCAAAAACGATGAGTTTTCCAGGCTTTAGTCTGGCTAATTGACGACACAGTTCCGAGCCAATCGAACCCCCACCCCCTGTCACCAGAATTATTTTATCTTTAATACTTTGTTCAATATTCTGCCAATCAAGCCTGACGGGTTCTCTTCCTAACAAATCTTCAATAGATACATCTCTCAGATTTTCTTTACCCACCTTTCGATTTAATAATTCGGTCACAGAGGGTAATGTTTGAAAAGGAATATTACATTGTTCACAATATTCGACAATTCGGCGCATCTGGTTGACATCGGCCGTCGGTATGGCAATTAAAACAGCTTCCGCCTCCCATTGTCTGACCAGCAGGGGAATCTGATCAATCTTTCCAGCCACTCTGATGCCACGTATCTCCCGGTTTTGTTTATTTGGGTTATCATCAACAAAAGCGACTGGAATATATTCGCCATCACGGTTACTGAGTAAATCCCTGACCAGCATATCGCCTGCGGCACCCGCACCAACAATTAAGGCACGTTTACCTGCATGATGGGTAAAGGCTTTTTCTTTCCAGAAACGATAGATAAATCTTGGAATAGCCAATAACAGCAATAAAATACTGGCATATAGTGGAATAACCGAACGTGGAATCCCTTCCAACCGGTTATATAAAAACAATCCGCAGGCAATTAAAAAAATACCTAACAGAACGGATTTCATAATCCGAATCAAGTCTGGTATGGAAGAAAAACGCCACACACCACGATACAAGCCAAAAAACCAAAATACACAAACCTGAACCAGCGTAACCCAGGGTAAAAGTGAAATGGCTTTTTGCCAGTAAACTTCAGGAATACTCTGTAAATTAAACCGCAACCAATAGGCCAAAAGCCATGCGATTGGCACCATAAACAGGTCGTGTATAAAAACCGTCGTGCGGGAACGAAAACGAATATTCACAAAAT
>CAYLNS010000049.1:0-15259 GCA_964385115.1 uncultured Methylomarinum sp. | reverse complement strand
AATATAACCAGAATTATTCTGGCATTCTAGCGGATGTTATTACTGGATGGACAAACAGATATTGATAACCTGTTTGTCCATTTTTTATGGTAAAAACAGGGACAGGAACACTTTATGGTTGCCAATAAAACAGCGTCAATTAAATTAATCCCTTGTTTCAGCACTATTAAAAATAGCTTTGCTATACTCAATAGCGTGCTTTTTTAAACGGGATGAATTATGACAAGTTCTGAATCACGCCAGCCTGATTTGGACTGGAGCCAGATAAAGGAAACCATTAAATTACTGACTGTTTCGGTTGCTCTGGTGGAAACCAGCATGAAGGAAGGCGACAGTTCGGTGAATACCTTGACAGAATCTTTTTCAGCAATGGTGGAACATATGAACGCCATTTCGGGTATTTTAAATAATATGGAAAGCAGTGACGAAAGGGACAGCGCTTTACAACATTGCTATGCCATTAATGATAGAATTCAGGCCTCAATTGTTGCGTTTCAGTTTTATGACCGATTGCAGCAATGTCTTGATCATGTAGTGCATAATCTTGACGGTCTGTCTGCGGTGATTGCTGATCCTCAAAGACTGTATAATCCGTTTGAATGGAAGAAATTTCAAAATGAAATCAGGCAGCGCTATACGATGGAATCTGAAAAAATCATGTTTGATGCCATTTTAAATGGAAAAACCATGGAAGAAGCTGTCGCACTGGCCTCATCTGTCCCGGAAAAAGAAGAGGATGATATTGAGTTATTTTAGTTAACCCAGCCTTGTCACAAAACTATTTATAACTCTTTTATCAATAGTTTGTAATTTATTTGACAGTAAAGCTGGGTTAAGTGCGCCCAGACGGGCAATCTGATTTATAATGCAGTGTTTAGATGGCTGCATGATTGTTTTTAAATGAATACAATAAAAATACTTCGGATTGTCCCGGTTTTATTTCTCTCTGGCTGTGCTGAATATTATGGATATCAGCCGCCTGCTCCGGTCTATGGTCATCCCTCGACCAATAATCCTTATGAGAACCCCTATCCAGCAGGCCGTGATGAACAGCCGTCACCACCGTATCATGAGCATCAGAATGAACAGGGTGAGACTGCTCCTGACTCGACCGTCTATCAGCCAAAACCCGTTTATCAGCGTCCGTTAAGCCCCGCTGTCATCGCACTGGTTAACGAGTCTGAACGTAACAGCCGGGCAGGGGATCTTGAATCTGCGGTTGTTGTGCTGGAACGGGCTTTGCGGATAGAACCACGAAACGCCGAATTGACCTTAAAACTGGCGAGATTACGTTTACAGCAGGAAAAACCGGTATTGGCTGAAGATCTGGCCAGAAAAGCCGCGTTGCTTGCTGGCGGGAATAATCAGCTTAAACGAAAAAGCTGGCTGCTCATCAGTCAGGCCCGAAGAATGCAGCATAATTTGCAGGGCGCCAAAGAAGCACAAAGAAAAGCGAATAGTTTTCGTTAAGGTCTGGCTGACGTGTCAAAACTTGATAAAGTCTTTTCAGAGAACGGGGCTCTGGCAGAGGTTATTGAGGGGTATCAACCCCGCCCCGGGCAACTTGAAATGGCTGAAACCATTTATCAGCATATCGAGTCCGGTCAGAACCTGATTGCCGAGGCCGGTACAGGCACCGGTAAAACATTTGCCTATTTGGTTCCGGCTATACAGTCAGGTAAAAAGGTCATCGTTTCCACAGGTACGAAAAATCTTCAGGATCAGCTTTTTAACAAAGATATTCCACTGATTCGTAAAGTACTTAAAACCCCCTTCAAAGCCGCTTTGCTGAAAGGCCGGGCAAATTATCTTTGTATTTATCGGTTGGAAAATGCGCTGAATAATTCCATTGGCTATAGCAAAGATGATGCCCAGGCGCTGGCACAGATTAAAAGCTGGTCAAAAAAAACCAAAGTGGGTGATATTTCTGAAATTAGTGATGTCAAGGAAGGCGATCCCATCTGGTTTAACGCCACTTCCACGGTAGATAATTGTCTGGGACAGGATTGTCCGGATTATGCAGATTGCTTCTTGCTGAAAGCACGAAAAAAAGCTCAGGAATCAGAGATTATCGTCGTCAATCATCATCTGCTTTGTGCTGACTGGTCAATCCGGCAAACCGGCTTTGGGGAATTGTTACCCAGTGCCGAGGTGGTAATTATTGATGAGGCGCATCAACTGGCGGATGTGGCATCCAATTTTCTGGGTATTTCCATTGGTGCCAAACAACTGAATGACCTGGCGGCTGATTCGGAAGTGGAATTTTTTAATGATGCCAGCGACATGCCTGATTTACGTACGGCTTTTGAAGAGCTCAGGCTGGAGGTTAAGGATTTACGTCTGGCATTCGGAACGGAACTCAGGCGAGGGGACTGGCATGAAATTGACAGCAATCCTAAATTAAAAGCAGCAATTAACAGTGTTTACGAGCAATTAAAGAAATTAACCGATCAGCTGGAGATTGCATCGGTCAGAAGTAAAGGTCTGGAAACCTGTTTTGAACGGGCTGAAAACTACGAAGACCAGCTCAACAGCCTGATTGATGATGCTGCGGGTGAATGGATAAAATGGTACGAGGTTCACAGCAAATCTTTTACCTTAAGCCGGACACCGCTGGATATTGCCAAAGAATTTAACGGTTTTATGCAACATCATAAGGCTACCTGGATTTTTACATCGGCAACTTTAAGTGTGGCCGGTAAATTTGAACATTTTTCCAGAAGTCTGGGGCTGGCAGATGCCAACTGTAAAAGCTGGGACAGTCCTTTCGATTATGCCCGCCAGGCATTGTTTTATCATCCCCGAGGTCTGCCCAGGCCGGATCAGGCAGATTATACCGATCAAATTATCGAATTTGTCATTCCCGTGCTTGAAGCAAGCCAGGGCAGGGCTTTTTTTCTGTTCACCAGTCACAGAGCCTTGCAACGTGCGGCGGAATTACTTCAACAGCGGATAAAATATCCCTTGTTGATACAGGGAAGCCGGTCAAAATCAGTATTGCTGGAGCAATTTAAAAGCAAAGGCAATGCAGTGTTACTGGCGACCGCCAGTTTCTGGGAAGGGGTGGATGTCAGAGGCGACGCTTTATCCTGTGTCATCATTGATAAACTGCCCTTTGCCTCGCCGGGTGACCCGGTTTTGAAAGCGCGTCTGGACAGCATGAAAAAACAGGGACGGAATCCGTTTTTTGAGTACCAATTACCGGCAGCCATTATTGCGCTGAGACAGGGTGTGGGCCGGTTAATTCGTGACACCAGCGACCGGGGCGTACTGATGGTTTGCGATCCGCGACTATTAAAAAAAGCCTATGGTCAAATGTTTTTGGACAGTGTGCCGCCGATGAAACGCAGTCGTGACATAAAAGATGTTCAGCAATTTTTTAATACCGAGGAATCAAGTTGAAACTATTGGCTGTTGAAACCGCTACACCTGCCTGTTCAGCGGCTTTGCTGGTTGATGGCGAAATTCTTGAGAAATATGAACTGGCGCCCAGGGAGCATACCAAACTGATTTTGCCGATGATTGGCAGTCTGATGGCGGAAGCCGGTTTAAGCGTTCAGCAGCTTGACGGACTGGCTTTTGGTCGTGGACCTGGGTCTTTTACCGGTGTACGCATAGCCACCGGCGTTATTCACGGTATTGCACTGGGGGCTGATTTGCCCGTAGCGCCGATATCAACGCTGGCGTCAATCGCCCAGGATTATTTCAATCGGCAAGGTGCAGACTGTGTGTTGGCAGCCATGGATGCCAGGATGGGTGAGATTTTTTTCGGCGCTTATCAAAAGAATGAAAATAGCCTGGCCAGATTGTTGCAGCAAGAGCAAGTGACACCTGCCTCAGAGATTGTCTTTCCACCAGTAAAAGCTGCCGGCGCCGGCTCAGGATGGTCTGTTTATCGGGATGAATTGACCTTGCGTGTGGGGGAATGGCTAACACATATTGATGACCAGATATTACCCCGGGCAGCAACCGTGGTGCAATTGGCGGAAAATGATTTTAACAACGGTCTGGCCGTACCAGTTGAGCAGGCAATGCCGGTTTATTTAAGGGATAAGGTTGCAAAAAAGGAATCGGAACGATAACACCCTTGGTTTCTCGGAATGCATTAATCAGGGCCGGTATAGGGTACAATAGTGCGTTTTATTATTGATGACAGTTAACGATTAATGGCACAGTTTTTTCAGATTCATCCGCAAAACCCTCAACCGCGGTTGATACATCAGGCAGTTGATATTATCAGGAAAGGCGGGGTGATTGTTTATCCCACAGAAACCTCCTATGCTATTGCCTGCCATATTGGAGACAAGGCTGCGTTGGATAAAATCCGCAGAATCAGACAATTGGATGACAAGCATAATTTTACCCTGGCCTGTAAGGATTTGGCTCAGGTTTCTCATTTCACCAAGATGAGTAATGATGCTTTCCGCTTGATTAAAAACCTGATTCCCGGCCCTTTTACTTTTATACTGGATGCCACAAGGGAAGTGCCTCGACGGCTGCAAAAAGGTAAAAAGAAAACTATCGGAATCCGGGTGCCTGAGCATCCGATTGCTTTGATGCTGATTGAGGAGCTGGGTGAGCCATTGTTTACCTCAACCATGATTCTGCCGGGGGAAGATGAGGCGATGAGCGACCCGTATGATATTCGCGACAGACTGGAACATGAGCTGGATCTGGTGATCGATGCCGGTATCATAGAATATCAACCCACCACGATTATCGATTGTTCTGATAATCAGATAGAAATTATTCGACAGGGTGCAGGGCATGCATCGATGCTGGATTAAACTGGAGTATTTGCCATGATGAATAATCTGACGACTGTACAATTGATTGCCGTGTGGATTTTGCCGGTTATTTTTGCCATTACCGTGCATGAGGTCGCCCATGGCTGGGTGGCTAAAAAATTCGGCGATAATACCGCTGACAGACAAGGCAGGCTGACATTAAATCCGCTGCAGCATATCGACTGGCTGGGAACGGTTATTTTACCCGGGTTGTTGTTGATTTCAGGAACGGGTTTTATTTTTGGCTGGGCCAAGCCGGTTCCGGTTGACCCCCGAAATTTTAAAAACCCCAGAAAAGATATGATGTATGTGGCATTGGCGGGCCCGGTTTCCAACCTGTTGATGGCGATAGCCTGGGCGTTAGTTGCCCGTATTGGCGTGCTGGTTTCCGTGGAATCCATTTCTTTACCGCTGATATACAGTGGTATTGCCGGTATTTCCATAAACCTGGTGTTGGCGCTGATTAATCTGCTGCCGATTCCGCCATTGGATGGCAGCCGGATTATCGCCGGATTATTGCCAACCCGTCTGGCCTGGCAATATAATCGTTTTGAACCCTACGGTTTTTATATATTGTTAATTTTATTGATGACCGGCGGTCTGAGCTTTATTTTGGGATATCCCATGATTGTCGCGCAGAAATTATTTTTTTCGCTGGCTGGATTGTAGGATTATTTTGGCCACCGAAACGCATGTCATTGAAGGGCCGGTACAGGCAATAGCCACGGTTTCCGGACAGCCGTATCAGGAACTTCCGGATGATTTATATATACCGCCGGATGCACTGGAAGTATTTCTGGAAACCTTCGAAGGCCCGCTGGATTTGCTGCTGTATTTGATTCGTAAACAAAATGTGGATATCCTGAATATTCCGATAGCCGAAATCACCCGGCAATATATCGGCTATATTGAAATGATGGATATTCTAAGGTTGGAGCTTGCCGCCGAATATCTTGTCATGGCGGCATTGCTGGCTGAAATCAAATCCAGAATGCTGCTGCCCCGAATTCCTGACGCAGAAGACGAAGAAGACGACCCCAGAGCGTTTTTAATTCGTAAATTACAGGAATATGAGGCGATTAAAAAAGCCGCCGAACAAATAAATGAACTTCCCCGCTATGAAAGGGACGTTTTTGATGTATCAGTGAATACTGCAACCATAAATGTTGAGCAACGTTTACCCGATGTTCAATTAAAAGAAATATTGCTGGCATTTCAGGGTGTTTTAAAACGCGCCCAGCAATATAGTCACCACCAGATAACCAGAGAGCCTTTATCAGTCCGTGAACGAATGGCAACCATTTTGGAAAAGCTTGACCAAACAGATAACCTCCCTTTCACAGCGTTATTTAACCGAGAAGAAGGAAAAAGCGGGGTGGTTGTCTCGTTTCTTGCCATCCTCGAACTCAGCAAAGAAGGATGTATCGACATCCTACAATCCGAGCCCGGAGCCGATATCAGCATCCAGACCCGAGCCCAAACCAGCTGAAACCGAAGTTAAACAGGAAATTTTACAGGCTGAAAAATCGAGTCCAAGTACAAGTACAAGCACGAAGAAAAAAATAACCCGCAAGCGCCCGGACAAGTCCCGGGAAATAAAAAAAAGAATGCTGGATGCGGTGTTGTATGCCTTTAACACTAAACATTCAACAGAAGACATTCTGAGCCTGTATCCTGAACTTGAAACCGATGATATTCAACGCATACAAAGCCATTTAGCCGATATGAATCAGCCATACCAGGATGATGAGCCTGAACAACAAAGCCCAGAACCGCAATCCTCCCCATCGGAGACAGAACAATCCGTGGAAGTTGATGCCAGCATCAAAAGTATTGTCGAGGCTATTTTGTTTGCCGCCAATCGTTGTATGACCACGCGACAAATACAGGCGGTTTTTCCTGAACTGGAACAGCCCGAACTGAAGCAGATTCAGGCAGCGGTTGATGAAATTACCCAGGACTATCAAGGCAGACCGGTTGGCCTGAAAAAACTGGCCAGTGGCTATCGTTTCCAGGTTAAAGAGGGCATGTCTCCGTGGATTTCCAGGCTTTTTGAAGAAAAACCGCCAAAATATTCCCGCGCTTTACTGGAAACTCTGGCAATTATTGCCTATCGTCAGCCGGTCACCCGGGGAGAAATTGAAGATATCCGTGGCGTCAGTGTCAGCTCCAACATCATCCGAACCATGCTGGATCGGGAATGGATACGCATTATTGCCCATAAAGAAGTTCCGGGCCGTCCGGCTTTGTATGGCACGACCAGGCAATTTTTAGATTATTTTAATCTCAGTTCGCTGGATCAGTTACCCACACTGGAAGAGGTCAGAGAGCTTGATCTTGAAGGCGACACAGAACACTTTGAAACTCAGCAGCAGGGAAATAGTGAAGAACAAAAAACCGACAGTCACAACGAAACAACCGAAGAAAGCTCACAAGCCTTCGAAAACGAAACCGGCGAAGAGTCAGAAATCATCCCTACCACCCTCCATTGAGCAGACCGGGGAACGGATACAGAAAGTTCTGGCGCGTGGCGGCATGGGCTCGCGGCGGGAGATTGAACGCTGGATAGAAGAAGGGCGCTTGACCGTTAATGGAACGATGGTTACACCGGGTTATCGTTTGAAACGGGGCGATTTGCTGAAACTGAATGGTCGTATCGTCAAGTGGGAAAAATATACCGAACAGCCCACCCGGGTTCTGGTCTATCACAAACCTACTGGTGAAGTGGTTTCAAGACGTGATCCGGAAGGCCGGCCAGTGGTTTTTACCCAGTTGCCGCGTTTACCCGTTGGGCGCTGGATAGCGATTGGGCGTCTGGATATTAACACTTCCGGATTGTTACTGGTGACCAATAATGGCGAACTGGCCAATCGATTGATGCATCCTTCTACTGAAGTGGACCGGGAATATGCCGTGCGGATTCTGGGTGAAGTCAGTGATGAGATGATTGAAAAACTCAAACAAGGGGTGGAGCTGGAAGACGGACCCGCTCATTTTGATGACATTCAGTTTTATGCCGGCGAAGGCGCCAATAAATGGTTCCATGTGGTAGTAAAAGAAGGCCGAAACCGGCTGGTCAGGCGATTATGGGAATCGCAAGGCGTAAAAGTCAGTCGGTTGAAACGGGTCAGATATGGCCCGGCGATGTTACCCGAACGGATAAAGGCACATTCTTATTACGAACTGAATGAGAAAGAATTAGCGGTATTGCTGGACTTTGTCGGGCTGGCTGATCATCCGAAAAAATAACAGCTGTGTAATAGCTTGCCAGGCAGTTATTGAGCGGATTGGTAGCGTCAATTTTTATTGCAGCAACCGCTGTTGTTGCATTACTATTCGATTTTGTACTTATCACTATTGGGAACAAGGTTTTGGAAACAGAAGATAAAATAAAAGTCCTCTTTGTCTGTATGGGAAATATTTGCCGTTCGCCGACAGCAGAAGGGGTATTCAGAAAACTTCTTAACGAAAAACAGCTGCATGACAGGTTCCATATCGACTCTGCCGGAACACATGCTTTCCATGTGAATGAAGCACCTGATTTGCGTGCGCAGAAAGCCGCCGCCGACAGGGATATTGATTTAAGCGATATTCGGGCGAGAAAGGTTATTCATGGAGATTTTGAAGATTTTGATTATATTCTGGCGATGGACAGTGAAAATTATGAAATTCTGATGGCAGCCTGTCCTGAAGACCATCGCCATAAAATCAAATATTTTCTCGATTTTGCTCCTCATTTAGGCGAGCGTGAAGTGCCCGACCCTTATTATGGCGGTAAGTTCGGCTTTGAAAGAGTCCTTGATATGGTTGAAGAAGCTTCACTTGGTTTTTTAAATGCATTGTCTTTGGAGGATGAAACATGAATATTCAGAAAATCTTTAGAGCGTTCATGATGATGGCGCTAATAGCTGGCAGTTATCAGGCACATGCTGAACAGAATATTACCCATGTGGTTATGGTTTGGCTGAAAGAACCTGGGAATAAACAGATGAGGGAAAAATTTATCAAGGCCAGCAAAGCGTTAAATAATTTGCCCGGCGTGATTCACCGGCATACCGGCGTAGTCGTACCCAGTGACCGGATGGTGGTGGATGATACCTTTGATGTGGCGGTGACCGTGACATTAAAAAACAAACAGGCCTTACAGAATTATCTGAACCATCCCAAACATAAAAAAGTTTTACACGATAAAATCAAACCGCTGGTGAACCGCGTGGTTATTTACGATTTTATTTCGGAATAACAGCGATGATGAACATTATTTCAAATACAGTCGATTATCTGGACCAGGATACTGTACTGGAAGGCTTTTTTGCCTATGATGAAGCAATAGAAGGCCGACGTCCGGTGGTGTTGATATGTCATGCCTGGGGCGGACGTGATGAATTTGTTGAAAACAAGGCCATCAAGCTGGCGGAAATGGGCTATCTGGCGTTTGCCTTGGATATGTATGGCAAAGGTATCCGGGGGAATAATCCCGATGAAAATGCCCGCTTGATGCAGCCTTTTATGGCAGACCGGGCTATGCTGCAACAGCGCATTAAAGCAGCATTGGCGGCTGTCAGGCTGATGCCCTGGGCGGATGATGATAATATCGCCGCCATTGGTTTTTGTTTTGGCGGCTTATGTGTGCTGGATTTGGCAAGAACAGGCGCGGAAGTTTCGGGTATTGTGGCTTTTCATGGCTTGTTTATCCCGCCGGACAATGTTCCTCAACCTGAGATTAAAGCCAAAATATTGATGCTACATGGGCATGATGACCCCATGGTCCCAGTCGAACAGGTGATTGCCATTCAGCAGGAATTTACCGAGGCCGGAGCCGACTGGCAAATGCATGTTTACGGAAACACCATGCATGCCTTCACCAATCCTGTGGCCAATGATCCGGATTTCGGAACAGTTTATCAGCCTGATGCCGATAAACGCTCCTGGCTTGCCATGCAGAATTTTCTGACAGAAATTTTTCAATAACAGGGATAGCAGCTTGTCATCTCGATAAGCTGCCGCTTCTTTCCTGGAGGGTCTGTTTTCTGATTTTTGTGGGCATTGTAGGCTAAGGGCCTACAGGATTATTTGACCCTTACAAAACTCTATGGGTACAACGCAATCGTTTCAAGCCCTAACGATTCTTCCAACCCAAACATCAGGTTCATGTTTTGAACAGCCTGGCCGGATGCACCTTTGACGAGATTGTCTATGACTGACAAAATGACGACGGTATCACTGTCCTGCGGCTGGTGGATTGCAATCTGACAATGATTGCTGCCACGCACATTACGGGTATCGGCATGGCTGCCTGGTGGAAGAATATCGACAAAAAATTCGTTTTGATAATATTCCTGATAAAGCGCCTGTAAGGAATCAATTTCTGTTGTCAGTTTCCCGTACAAGGTTGCATGGATGCCTCTAATCATGGGGGTTAAATGCGGAACAAAGGTCAATGCAATGTTTTTGCCTGCCACATTTTCCAGACCCTGGGTAATTTCAGGTAAGTGACGATGTCCGGAAGCGGCATAAGCTTTAAAACTTTCACCGGTTTCACTCATTAAAGAAGATAATTGAGCTTTACGGCCGGCCCCACTCACTCCGGACTTAACATCGGCTATCAGATGATTGAAATCAATCAGATTGTTTTCTATTAATGGCAAAAAACCTAATTGTACGGCAGTCGGATAACAGCCGGGGCAGGCGATAAGCCGGGCATTTTTAATGCTTTCACGATTGATTTCCGGCAGGCCATATACAGCCTCATCAACAAGTTCAGGACAGGCGTGCTCGATTCCATACCATTTAGTCCACTGCTGAACATTTTTAAGCCGGAAATCTGCCGATAAGTCGATGACCTTGACATTTTTGGCTAGCAATTCTTCTGCCATCAGCATGGCTGTACCGTTGGGTGTGGCAAAAAACACCACATCACAGGCAGATAATGATTCAACGTTCGGCTCAATGAAGCAGAGCTCACAATAACCCCTCAGGCTGGGATAGACTTCGTCCACACGTTTTCCTGCATCGGCCCGTGATGTGACAATACTGACATTCACTTGTGGATGTAATAGGAGTATGCGTAATAATTCAACACCGGTGTATCCGGTTCCGCCTACAATGCCTGCCTGTATCATTTGCTGTTTTCTCTGCATCAAGTCTGTCAAAAACTGCATATAATACGCTTTATTTAACATTTTAATAAGACTTTATGCGCGCAATTAAAATTTCCAAGGCGGGTAATGCCGATGTCTTGCAATTGGTTGATGTAACAAAACCAGTGCCTGCTGAACATCAGGTATTGATTAAAGTAGCGGCTGCAGGCATCAACCGGCCGGATATTATGCAACGACAGGGACTTTATCCGCCTCCACCGGGAGCATCTGAAATACCGGGACTGGAAGTGGCAGGTGTGATTGTGGAAACCGGTAAAAATGTTAAGCAGTGGCGGCCAGGTGATAAGGTTTGTGCATTGCTTACTGGCGGCGGCTATGCTGAATACTGTCTGGCGAGTGAGATGTTATGCCTACCCATCCCGGCTGGATTTGATTTTATTCAGGCGGCAGCGATACCTGAAACCTTTTTTACTGTTTGGAGTAATGTGTTTGACAGGGGGCAAATTAAACCCGGAGAGACTATCTTAGTGCATGGTGGTAGCAGTGGCATTGGTACGGCTGCAATACAATTATGTACCGCTTTTGACGCAACAGTATTTGTGACGGCCGGCAGTGATGAAAAATGTGATTTTTGCGTTAACCTCGGTGCCGAAGCGGCCATCAACTATAAAAAACAAGATTTTGTCGATGAAGTTATGCGCTTGACCCACCATAAAGGCGTGAATCTGGTGTTGGATATGGTGGCAGGAGATTATTTCCCGAAAAATATAAAATGTCTGGCAGATGACGGACGTCTGGTTCAAATTGCCATACAACGCGGGGCAAAATCTGAAATCAATTTATGGAAGATCATGAGTAAACGTCTGACTGTAACGGGCTCGACACTCAGATCAAGAAATGATGAATTTAAAGCTGGAGTTGCCAGAAAATTGCAAAAGAAAGTCTGGCCATTATTCGAATCAGGAAAAATAAAACTGGTTATTGAGCAAACTTTTCCGCTGGATGAGGTACAGAATGCGCAGCAATTAATGGAGAAAGGTGACCACAAGGGGAAAATTGTATTACTTGTGGAATAAAAAAAGGGACGTTGTTATAAACATCGCCCCTTTTTTAAACTTTTAAGATAAATAACTTAGAAGTTCAGGTAAATCTGCTTTAACTTTTTAAAGTTTGCAACAGCTTTTACCATTTTTTCTTCAGCTTCTTTAGTTTTACCTTTTTTGAAAGCTGATCTGGCTTTTTTCAGCCATCCATTTGCTCTTTCTTTTTCTCTGTTGACTGTAGCACTTTCGATTCTGTTCAGTTCCTGCTTGGCTTTTTTGAACAAAGGCATGACAGTTTCTTTGTCAGCGCCTTCTCTGATAGCCGCTAAAGTGGCTTCAGCTGCTTCAATTGCAGAGTCGAATGTGGCCAAAAGTTCTTCTTCAGTCTGATTTTCAATTTTACCGGCTGGTTTTGCCATGATAGACGGCGAAGCCAGGAAAAAAGCTGAAATCAAAAGGGTTAAAGAAAGTTTTTTTAAAAAAGACATGTAATATTCCTGTGTTGATTCTAATTCTATGCATAGTTTTCTATGCGTCGAAAATAATAACATACAAATATACTCAGATATATTTATTTATCCAAATTTACTCTTTTTTTCGACATCCTGTTTTTATGTCAAATGCGTTACAATAGCTGCAATAAAGTCATAACCGTAAATTGAGTCAAAAGTTTTGTGTAAAAAAACCATTAAAATTGCAACCCGAAAAAGTCCTTTAGCCTTGTGGCAGGCACGGCATGTTGCCTCAGAACTGGAACGAATATTTCCTGATATAACCGCTGAACTGGTTACCATGGTGACACGGGGGGACAAGATTCTTGATGCGCCTTTGGCAAAAGTCGGGGGTAAGGGATTATTCGTTAAAGAGCTGGAGCAGGGCATGTTGGAAGGGACTGCCGATATAGCGGTTCATTCAATGAAAGATGTGCCGGTGGAATTCCCGGAAGGGCTGCATCTGGCCGTTGTTTTAAAACGGGAAGACCCAACCGATGCCTTTGTTTCCAACCAATATAACAGTCTGGCGGAACTGCCTGCGGATGCCCGTATCGGTACTTGCAGCTTGCGCAGACAATGTCAGATAAAAGAAAGATTTCCTGATGCCCATATTCTGGATTTGCGGGGTAATGTTAATACCCGCCTGACAAAACTCGATAACGGTGAATATGACGCCATCATTCTGGCTTCTGCCGGCTTGAAAAGACTTGGATTTGCCGAACGGATTACATCCAGAATCGACCCGTCTGACAGTTTGCCGGCAATCGGACAGGGTGCTATCGGCATTGAATGTCGGGAGGATGATGAGCAGGTCAATTCTATGTTACAGGTGCTGGCCGATGAAGAAACCAGTTTACGGATTACCGCTGAAAGAGCCATGAATGCCCGTTTAAATGGTGGCTGTCAGGTTCCAATAGCCGGGTTTGCTGAAATTACCGGGGAACAACTCCATTTGCGCGGCCTGGTCGGCAGCCCTGATGGGACTCTTTTATATCGTGCAGAAAGAACCGCCCCGGTACAGCAGGCGGAACAAATCGGCATAGAAGTAGCTGAAGACTTGCTTGAACAAGGCGCCGACGAAATCCTTAACGCCTTGTATAACAGTCAGTGATGAGTAAAGCGCTGAATGATTGGAATATTCTTGTCACCCGACCCGAACAACAGGCGCTTGTGCTCGCTGATTTGATAAAAAAGCAGGGTGGAAATCCGGTTTTGTTTCCCACACTGGAAATAAAACCCATTGAAAACACAGAGACAATTAAAAAAAAACTGAATCAGTTGCAGCGCTATAACTGGCTGATTTTTATCAGTGTTAATGCAGTAAACTTTGCAGCAGGGGCAAATAATGGCAGAATAGCCAAGCCCGAACAAACGAAAATCGCTGCGGTTGGTAATGCAACGGCCAGAGCATTACAGCAGATTGGTCTTGAAACAGATCTGATGCCAACTGAAGGATTTAACAGCCGGGCATTGCTGAAAATGCCGGCGTGGAAAAATATGCAGGGACAATCTTGTCTGATTATCCGAGGGCAGGGAGGGCTGGATATTTTGGCGGAAACTTTACGAGATAGAGGCGCTCTGATTGACTATCTGGAAGTTTATCAACGAAGCTGTCCAGATGTAGATAATAAAGCGCTTTTAGACAGGCTGACGCATCGGCAGTTGGATGCTGTTACCGTCACCAGTGGAGAAGCGCTGACAAATTTATGGGCAATGAGCGGGCAACATGGCCGGCTGTTGTCAATACCGCTGATTGTTATCAGCACAAGAATTGCAGAAATAGCCAGAAAAATTGGATTTAAACATATTGTTGTAAGCGAAGGTCCACAAGATACAGCAATTATTCAAACATTGACGACGCTAAAGAATGGGGAAAACAGTGGCTGAAGAGATTGAAGAGCAGCAAAATCAGGAAACCAACGAAAAAATTGTCGTAGAGAAAAAATCACGGGCAGGTCTTTGGTTTAGTATTGTTATCACTTTATGCCTGGCTATTCTGGCTGGAGCAGGGTTTTATTTATTACAACAGTTACGCGAACACCAGGATAATTTAAGCAGCCAGGACAATCAGAAACTGATTGAAATGAGCAAGCAAATCAATAACTTTCAGTCGCAAGTAGCGGCCATGCACACTCAGATTGCCACGCTTGAAGCGGATATCACCAGCAAACAGCAACATTTTAATAAAGCGCTGGCTGATTTTTCCCAATTGCAGCAAGAGAAACTGGAATTAACCCGTAAGGAATTACAGGAATCAATCAACAGATTGCAGCGTCAACTGGGTAAAACCCGGGGTGACTGGCTAATTGCCGATGCCGAATATCTGTTAAGTGTCGCCAATCAGCGACTACATCTGGTGGGAGATATCAATACCACCCGTGAAGCTCTGGAAGCGGCTGACCAACGGTTGCGTGAAAGTGGTGACGCTGCTGTATATCCGGTCAGAGCACAGATTGCCAAAGAGCTGGCGGCATTAAATAATGTTCAGGTTCCTGATATTGTTGGCCTGTATGCAAGAATCCAGAACTTAAAAGATAATGCCAGAAAATTGGCGGTTTTACTGCCTTTTGCCGGAAAAGAATTATCAAAATCTGATTCTATTCATCAGCATGCATCACCGACTGAAGACGAACATGGCGCTCTGTCAGCGGTTTTGGGACAATTGGATGATTATATTGTTGTCAGGCACAGTGATAAGCCGGTCAGTGAAATTCTGACGCCAGAGCAGGCTGAATTTATTCGTGAACAACTGGCGGTAAAACTGGAGATGATTAAAATTGCCCTGGTTGAACATAATGATGCTTTGTTTAAAGCTGCGATAGCCGATGCAAAAA
>CAYLNS010000048.1:12545-15380 GCA_964385115.1 uncultured Methylomarinum sp. | reverse complement strand
GCATCTTCCGGGATATCCAGCTTTTCGATAAAAGCCTGCAAAGCTTCCGCAGTGATTCGTTGGCCACGGGTCAGTTCTTTCAGCTTTTCATAGGGCTTTTCTATGCCAAAACGCCGCATAACCGTTTGAATAGGCTCCGCCAGCACTTCCCAGTTATTATCAAGGTCTGCTTCAATCACTTCAGGATTGATTTGTAATTTGGAAATACCTTTCAAGGTTGATTGAATCGCTATACTGGTATGGGCAATCCCCACGCCGATGTTTCTAAGCACGGTTGAATCGGTTAAATCCCGCTGCCAACGGGAAACCGGTAATTTTTCACTCAAAAAACTGAACATGGCATTGGCCAGCCCCAGATTACCTTCGGAATTTTCAAAATCAATCGGGTTGACTTTATGCGGCATGGTAGATGAACCCACTTCACCGGCAACAGTCTTCTGCTTGAAATATCCTAAAGATATATAGCCCCAGATGTCCCGGTCAAAATCAATCAGAATGGTATTAAACCGTAACAGGGCATGAAACAATTCAGCCATATAATCATGTGGCTCAATCTGTATGGTATAAGGATTCCAGTTTAAGCCCAGCGATTCAACAAAATTTCTGGAAAAATCACTCCAGTCTATTTCAGGATAGGCAACCGAATGGGCATTATAATTTCCCACGGCGCCATTGATTTTACCCAACAATTCCACCGTTTCAATCTGCTGCTTCTGGCGGCGCATCCGGGCGACAAAATTGGCAAATTCCTTACCTGTCGTTGTCGGACTGGCTGTTTGACCATGCGTTCTGGACATCATCGGCTGATCAGCCGTTTCTAGCGCAACCTTTCTAATGGCCTCAATGCATTCGGCTATTTGCGACAGAATAATCGTCCGGCCCTCTTTTAACATCAAGGCATAAGAAAGGTTGTTAATGTCTTCCGAAGTGCAGGCAAAATGAAAAAATTCGCTGATTTTTTCAAGCTCTTCATTTTCTGCAATTTTCTCTTTCAGAAAATATTCAACCGCTTTAACATCATGATTGGTTGTTTTTTCAATTTCCTTAACGCGCTGCGCATCCGCCTCGCTGAAATGAGTGACAATATCATTCAAAACAGTATTAGCCGTTTCAGACAAACTGGCCACTTCGGTGATTTGCGGATGTTCAGCCAATGCCTGTAACCAGCGGACTTCCACTTCCACTCGATAACGGATTAACCCGAATTCACTAAAAACAGTTCTAAACTCATCCACTTTACCGGCATAACGGCCATCAATGGGTGAAATTGCAGTTAACGCATGATTCATTCTATTTTTCCTGAAAACTATTGATTAAATTTTGATTCGATAATACCGCCGCCCAGACACACTTCATCATCGTAAAATACGACTGACTGACCGGGAGTAATCGCGCGTTGAGGCTCATCAAACACGACTCTGACCCGACCATTTTCAATAGGCTCGACCGTACAGCTCTGATCCGGCTGCCGATAACGTACTTTGGCAGCGCAACGTATGGTTTCAGACAAAGGCTTTCCGCTGCACCAGTCCATTTGCCCGGCTTCCAACGTATTATGCAGCATCAGTGGATGATTATGTCCCTGCCCTACAATTAAAACATTGTTGTCCAAATCTTTTTCCAGCACATACCAGGGCTCATCCGGGGCATTTTTTACCCCGCCAATTCCAAGTCCCTGTCGCTGTCCTAAAGTATAATACATCAGGCCTTGATGCTGGCCGATATACTGTCCCTCGGGAGTACGCATTTCCCCCGGCTGGGTGGGCAAGTATCGCTGCAAAAATTCCTTGAATTTACGCTCACCGATAAAACAAATTCCGGTACTGTCTTTTTTACGGTAATTATCAAAGCCGGCTTTTTTGGCTAACGCCCTGATTTCCGGCTTATGCAAATGGCCGATGGGAAACAAGCTTTTTGATAATGCCTTCTGGCCTAATGTATACAAAAAATAACTTTGTTCCTTGTTGGGATCCAGTCCCTTTAAAAGCTGAAACTCACCCTCTGTCTCCCGCACTCTGGAATAATGCCCCGTTGCAATGTATTCTGCCCCCAGGTCTTCAATGGCATAGTTTAAAAAGGCTTTAAACTTAACATGCTTGTTGCATAGAATATCCGGATTGGGCGTTCTGCCCTTTTCAAATTCCGATAAAAAGACTTCAAAGACCTCATCCCAGTATTCTGCGGCAAAGTTGACTGTTTTCAACTCGATACCCAGCCGGTCGCAAACCTGTTGGGCATCTGCCAGATCTTCCATCGCGGTACAGTATTCGGTGCCATCATCTTCTTCCCAGTTTTTCATAAACAAACCGGTAACCTGATGACCTTCTTCCAATAATTTAAGGGCCGTAACTGACGAATCCACACCGCCTGACATGCC
Organism: uncultured Methylomarinum sp.; assembly: GCA_964385115.1. GTDB lineage: Bacteria > Pseudomonadota > Gammaproteobacteria > Methylococcales > Methylomonadaceae > Methylomarinum. Next base: position 13,003 of record CAYLNS010000048.1, on the reverse strand, counting down.
TACAATAATATGTTTACTCATGGTTTATCTAAAAAAGTCTGCAGCATTGATAAAGGATAATGCTGTCCCTTTAAATATTCGTCAATCCCAATTAACACTAAAGGACTGCGTAAGTTATTCAGTCCGGCTATCTCTTCACGACTCAGCCAGTGGGTTCTGATAATCCCTTCATCCAAAGCCTGAGACGAGTCAAAGTCAGACACCTGACCGCTAAAACAAAAACGTAAAAAGCTGGGGTATTCGGGTGTCTTGCGCCATAACTGCACAGCAACCAATGACTCTGCCTCAAATCCCCAGGCGGTTTCCTCCCGGACTTCTCTTGCAACCGCTTGCAGCAATGACTCATTGTTTTCCAAATGTCCCGCCGGCTGATTAAAGGCGATTCCCGTTGATGTTTCCTCTTCGACCAGTAAAAAACGACCTTCTCGTTCTACAATGGCCGCAACCGTCACATGGGG
>CAYLNS010000048.1:0-12445 GCA_964385115.1 uncultured Methylomarinum sp. | reverse complement strand
CGACCAGTAAAAAACGACCTTCTCGTTCTACAATGGCCGCAACCGTCACATGGGGCTTCCAAACCACTTCTCTACTCCTAAAATATTTTTGTAGACCTTATCCACTCACCCACACCTGTCAAGTGACTTCCGGGCAAGTTATGGCTGTAAATTTATGGTAACTATTAAGCCTGAATCATTTAACTAAAACAATTAAATATCAGTTGCTTATGGTAATAAGTGTAGGTGTCAGGGATGACACATTCAAGCCTACATGGATGTATTTCCGGCATCTTCTGGAATAAGTAACTGATATTTAAACGTTAAACATGCTGACTAGTGATAATTTATGAAACAAAAAAACCAAAAAATAGTCTCATTGTTGTCAGATTCTTTATGATTAATCATTCCTTTTCAACTGCATGAACGAATTCTGTCTGCATCTTTAAATTGAAACTGTTTTTTTGTTGTTTTTATCAGATACAATGCAATATGACTGCTTTATTAACAATACACTAAGAAGTTGACTTAAAAACTGTGCTATTTTACAAGAATTGTAAATTTTGTGTTTGTAAAGATTGAATTTTTTAGCCGAAAGCACTATGTTAATGTTTGATTGCCTGAAGTTTTATTAAAAATGACCGATATAAATCCGCTACACGATAATGATACAGGTTTGGCGGTTGAAGAAGCCAAACCTGAGTTAAAAAAACCACCTTTATATAAAGTCATTCTTCTGAATGACGACTTTACCCCCATGGATTTTGTCGTAGAGGTACTGACAGATTTTTTCCACATGAACGAAGAGAAAGCCACCCAGGTGATGTTACAAGTCCATACCCAGGGTGTCGGTGTTTGCGGCACTTATAGTAAAGATGTTGCCGAAACGAAAGTCCACATTGTTAACGAATATTCACGAGCCCATCATCACCCGTTGATGTGCTCTATGGAAGAGGCCTGATATGTTAAGTAAAGAGCTGGAAGTCACATTAAATTTGGCTTTCACCAATGCCCACAAAAAGCGTCATGAATTTATCACAGTAGAGCATTTATTATTGTCTCTGCTGGATAATGAAACAGTTGAACCGATACTACAAGCCTGTGGTTGTGACATCAGCTTATTAAGAGCTGAGCTGACCCAGTTTATTGACGAAACCGCCTCGCTGATTCCCGAAGGTATCCATCGCGAAACCCAACCTACCTTAGGCTTTCAGAGAGTCCTTCAGCGTGCGGTGTTTCATGTTCAGGCGTCAGAAAAAAAAGAAGTCACTGGCGCCAACCTGTTTGTAGCCTTATTCAGCGAACAGGATTCACATGCTGTCTATCTTTTGGGCAAGCAAAACATCACCCGTCTGGATGTTGTTAACTATCTGGCACACGGTATTACCCGACCAGATATCGATAACATTCAGCAGGATGAGGAAAATATCGAAACTGAGTCGGAGACACTAAACAACCCGTCCACCAGCGACAGCCCGCTGAAAAAATATGCCACCAACCTGAATGAGGAGGCCTTAGCGGGTAATATTGACCCTTTGATAGGCCGTGAAGATGAAATAGAACGCACCATTCAGATTTTATGTCGTCGCAGAAAAAATAATCCTTTATTAGTCGGTGAATCCGGTGTGGGTAAAACGGCTATTGCCGAAGGACTGGCGAAGAGGATTGTTGAAGAAGATGTGCCCGATGTACTACTGGACAGTATTATTTATTCGTTGGATCTGGGAGCGCTGGTGGCCGGCACAAAATACCGGGGTGATTTTGAAAAACGCTTAAAATCCCTGGTGAGCCAGTTAAAGAAAGAGCCTCACTCCATTTTGTTTATTGACGAAATTCATACCATCATAGGCGCCGGCTCGGCCTCCGGCGGTGTGATGGATGCCTCAAACCTGATCAAGCCCGTTCTGGCTTCGGGTCAGCTGCGTTGCATAGGTTCGACAACCTATCAGGAATATCGAGGCATTTTTGAAAAAGACCATGCCCTGGCTAGACGTTTCCAGAAAATTGATGTTTTAGAGCCATCCGTAGAAGACACAGTCAGCATCTTAAAAGGTCTGAAATCACGTTTCGAAGAACATCACGACCTTAAATACACCAATGAAGCCTTGAAGCTGGCTGCCGAATTATCGGATCGTTTCATCAATGATCGTCATCTGCCCGACAAAGCGATTGATATTATCGACGAAGCTGGCGCCAGACAACGGCTTTTCAAACACGAAAACCGGAAAGAGGTTATTGACAGCCATGAAATAGAGGAAATTGTCGCTAAAGTTGCCCGGGTACCGGTACAGACAGTCTCCTCCAGTGAAATAGATAAACTGGAAAACCTTGAAAAAAACCTGAAAATGCTGGTTTTTGGCCAGGATGAAGCTATTTCTGAACTGGCCAATGCGGTTAAAATGTCTCGCGCAGGGCTTAGAGATACCTCAAAAACCATTGGTTCATTTCTGTTTGCAGGACCAACAGGGGTTGGTAAAACGGAAGTGACCAAACAACTGGCCAAGGTATTGGGAATTGAGCTTATTCGCTTTGATATGTCCGAATATATGGAAAGCCATACAGTATCCCGATTAATCGGCGCACCTCCCGGTTATGTCGGATTCGATCAGGGCGGCCTGTTAACAGAAGCGGTCACTAAACATCCGCATGCTGTTTTGTTACTGGATGAACTGGAAAAAGCGCATCCCGATGTATTCAATTTGCTCCTGCAAATAATGGATCATGGCACGCTGACCGATAATAACGGCCGGAAAGCCGATTTCAGGAATATTATTCTGGTAATGACAACCAATGCCGGCGCTCAGGAAGGCAGCCGGGCTTCTATCGGCTTTACCCAGCAGGACCATTCCACTGACAGTCTGAAAGTCATAGAGAAGAGTTTCTCGCCTGAATTCAGAAACCGTTTGGATGCAATCGTACAATTCAAACCACTGGATATTTCAATCGTGGGCCAAGTGGTCGACAAATTTATTTTCGAGCTGGAAGCGGTGTTATCTGAAAAGAATGTTACGTTAAGCCTGGATGCGGACGCAAGATTATGGCTGGCCGAACATGGCTGCGACCCTAAAATGGGTGCAAGACCTATGAGCCGGTTGATTCAGGAAAAAATCAAAAAGCCTCTGGCCAACGAATTGTTATTTGGCAAACTGTCAAATGGCGGCCATGTCCGCGTATTTGTTGAAAATTCAGAGCTCGCCTTCTCAATCGAAAGCAAAGAACTGATTGGTACAAACTAAGCGTAAAAAAGCAGAGCTAATCCCGAAACACGGGATTAGCGCATGCGGAACGTAATACGGCCTTTAGTCAAATCATAAGGCGTCATTTCAACTTTAACCTTGTCACCCGTTAAAATACGGATATAGTGCTTACGCATCTTTCCGGAAATATGTGCCGTAATCACATGCCCGTTTTCCAGCTCGACGCGAAACATTGTATTCGGAAGCGTATCAATAACCTTCCCTTCCATTTCAATCTGATCTTCTTTTGCCATGATAATACCTGTCTATAAAAACTCCCCATATTAGCATATTAGCCAGGCCAGTAACAGACCTGAGCGGTTCAATCAGAAAAAACAAAATCCTCAATAACCGGTAAAGCCTCCCGCATATGCTCAAAGCCATGAGAGCCCCCGTCAAAACACATCACCTTGGCCTTGTCTTTATATTTTTCGCGGGTTTCTTTTGCATCAATCAATTCATCCCCCATATCCAATAAAACCAATCGCTTGATTCGGGAACGGCTCTTTTCGATTACCTCTTCATACTGCTTATATTGATCACAATGTGTCTGATTCCAGCTATAAGGCAAGCCATTTTCAAAGTTCTCGGTTACACCGATAAACTGAGTCAGCAACTTACTGGGTTTTATCGCCGGATTAATCATAATGACCGGACTGTTTGTTTTTATGCCCAGATATTCACTGGTAAAACCGCCCAGAGATGAACCAGCAAAAATTACTTCATACCCCTCATCCAATTGCTGATTCCACAGGAACAGCATATCCTCCACAACATCCATAAAATCCCGGTAATCAACATTAGGCGTTTTCAGAACAATATCCTTACGCTGACAAAATTCCTGCAATATTTGTAATTTAGCTTTCGCCACAAGCAGATTGCCCTGCCCATCTAAAGAAGCCGAGTTAAATCCATGTAAATAAATAATTGCTTTTCTTTTCATAAAAGTCTGTTCAATAAAGCCAGTTAAGAAGTCCGCCTGAAGAATGCTATAATTCCCGAAATTATTTTACCCTAACTTCGTCTTGAATTTTTTCATAAAAACCGGTTGACAGCGATGAAATCGCTTCACCGACAGACACAACTCACTAAACCATTCACAATAACAAAACCCCATGAACTGGATTGAATTCGGCTGGATTAGTATCGGCTTTATTGCACAAGCGCTTTTTTCGGCCCGGTTTCTGCTTCAATGGATATTGAGCGAAAAAGCCAAACGCAGCTTGATGCCGATTCATTTCTGGTATTTCAGCATCGCCGCCGCTATTTTACTCCTCGCCTATGCCGTCCATCGCCGCGACCCGGTTATTAGTGCTGGCCAATTATTGGGACTGGCAATCTATTTACGCAATATTCAATTCATTCATAGCGAAAAAATTTCAGCAAAAAAACTACTCTGGTTTTTATCCTGGCTGGCTCTCAGCATACCCGCCATCTATACCGGCTACTGGTTGGGACCCGATTCAGCCAAACAACCCTTACTTCTGGATAATTTTTGGACCACATTTGGTTTTATCGGCCAAAGTCTGTTTACCAGTCGTTTTTTTGTTCAATGGTGGGCCAGTGAACGGGCCCAAAAAAGCATTACACCAACACTTTTCTGGTACCTCAGCTTAACCGGCAGCTTAATGTTACTCACATACGCCATTAACATGAAAGACCCCGTCATTATCTTCGGACAGGCTTTTGGTGTCATCATTTATACCCGTAATTTAATGCTGATTCACAAGAGCGCACATTAACGATATGCACTCAGATTTATGCACTTTTTATACAACCCGGACCACTGAGTGCACTGCGACCGCCGGAAACAGGGGTTATGGTGATTTGTGTGCTGATTCTCTCCTTCAGTGCCGACACATGAGAGATGACTCCGATCAGCTTGCCATCCTGCTGCAGGCTGGATAGTGTTTCCAGCGCTGTTTCCAATGTTTCTTCATCCAGCGTGCCGAAGCCTTCATCGAGAAACAGGGAATCCACCCGTACTTTCTGGCTGGCCATTTTCGACAGCCCCAGCGCTAACGTCAGGCTGACAATAAAGCTTTCACCGCCAGAGAGGTTCTTGGTCGAGCGAATTTCACCGGCCTGATAGTTATCGAGGACGTTCAGTTCCAGCGGCTGCTGTTCATCACGGATTAACAGATAGCGGTCTGTCATTTTTTCCAGCTGCCGGTTGGCATGAGATACCATCAGTTCGAAAGTCAATCCTTGAGCAAAGTTCCGGTACTTCTTGCCGTCAGCGCTGCCGATAAGAGCATGCAGCTTATCGAAGCGTGCGCATTCTTTTTTCTGTGCATCAATAGCCGACTGCTTTGCCTTTATCCGCTCTTTGGCTGCCGTATTTTCACTCAGCTTGTGTTTGAGACCGGCTATTGCCTCACGTAATGCCTTCAAAGATTCTTCATAGTCTTTGAACTGCGGCTCCATCTCCTCCAAGCTCTTATCGGTTAGTTTTTTGGCCATCTCCGTCGCCAGCCGTATCTCCCGGTCTTTCCGTTTCGCATCAAGTTCTGTCTGCGCATTATCTAGCGCCCTGGCTTGGGAGGCTAAAGATTCTCGTTCTTCATGCGCAAGTCTGGCTACGAGAAAGGCTTTCTCATCTGCAAAGCCTGCCGGAGTCAGCGCTGCCGAAAAGTCTGCTTCGGCTTTCTTCAATTCAGGCACTCTCTGCTCGATACGTTTTTTCAGAGACTCAACATGGGACCTCAACGTTGTCAGTTTTTGCTGCAGCTCGGTATTCAGGCTTCTGGCTTTCTTCTCTGCCGCCTCAGCATCGGCAATGGCTTTGTTCAAACGGCTTTCTTCCTCATCTGGCTTTTTGTCGCCATATACAACTTTTCGCTCATTTTTATGAGTGGCCAGTTCCTGTTTCAGTCGTTCCAGATTTTCTTGTTTTTCAGTCAGCGCCTTGACTTGCGTATCAATCACGGCATCCAGACGCTTTATCTCGCTGTCTATGGTGGTAATCTGTTTTTCGATGTCGGTCTTTTGTTTTGCCTGTTCCCGCCATGCCTTCAGCCTTGATTTGAGGGATTCGAGCAGTACTCCGACCTCTGCCTCCGGTATTGCTGTGATACCCAGTGGCTGAAGTTTTTCGGAAACTGTCAGCTTGATTTCCTCAAAGCCGGCCCGAAGACTCAAAAGGCTATCCTTCAATTCAGCGAGCGTTTTTTCAGCAGCCTTCTTATTATTGATAGCATTGATTTCCAGCTTTTCGCTGTCATTCAGGTTTTTACGAGCAATGGTTTCCGCCTGTTCAAGTTTTTTGATGACGGCCTCCTGACCCTCTGCTTTGTTAATCAACTGGGTCAGCGATGCTATCTTTTGCTCGACTTCATCAGGAACCGGAACATTGCCCTCGGCAAACGGATGCTCCGTCGAGCCACAGAGTGGACACGGCTTGCCGTCTTCCAGCTTAATCCTGTGTTCTTCAAGTTCCTCTATTTTCTTGATAAAAGCCATCTCACGAAGCAGGGTCTCCTTCTCGGTGCGGTATTCCCGGAGCAGTCTGTCACCCAGCAATTCGCTTAAGTCACTTTTGCCCTGCTGAAGATTTTTACTGGCTTGCTCTAATTCCTGTTTTTTGAGGGAACACTGCCTGGCAGCTTCCTCCTGCTTCTTTGTAGCCTCTGCTACGGCCGTATCGGCTTTTTCAAGAGCCGCTTCTTTCTCAGCAATCGCCTGTTGTTTGGCGAGCAGGTTACCGAATTGCGCTTCAACACCAGCCACTCCACTGATCAGCCATTCATCCTGCGCATTCTCTTTGAGGTATAGTTCAACAGCCTCCAGTCTTTTCTCTGCCGCGCTCCGTTTTTCCAGTTCCTTAACTCGAGCCTGCTTGTCAGTCTCAATCTTTGCGACGTCCCTGACACAGGCATCATCACCTTCTGAGACAGCCTTTGTCTGCTGAGCAATCTTTTGATCAAGGGAGCGGATTTTCTGGATCAGCGGGGCTGCCGTCTTCATATCCTCTTTGGCTTTTATAGTGAACTGTTCGGCAGCTTCGAGCAATTTAGCTTGTGCATCTGCAGATGTTTCGAGTTCAGGAAGTGCGGCTTCATCCCTTATAACGGCGGCCTGATCGTCAGCCTGCTGTTTACGAAGAGTCGTGAGCTTTGCGTATATTCCGGAAAGTTGATCAGCTTTAATGGCCTGTTCAAGTTTGGCCCGCTCCGGTGCGAACGCTTGCATGTCGGTCTTCAACCTGGAGGCTTCATCCGTAAGGCTGAGAATCTCCTTTTTCAGATTTTCAATAGTGGTCAGCCAGGTGATGGCTTTGCCGACTTCGGTTAATTTACCGGCAAGGTCAGTCTCTTGTTGCTGTTTGGCCGCAAGGTCATCTTCAATTTCTTTTTCCTGTTCCGGCTCCAGAATGACAATACCGTCGGTTTCGGCCTTCAGGATATTCAGCTTTTCCCGCTCATCACGCTGACGTTCGTGAACACGGCGTGATATTTCCGAATAAATCCCGGTACCGGTGATCTGCTCGAGTATTTTTGATTTCTGCTCAACGTCTGCTTTCAAAAAGGTATCAAATCCGCCTTGTGCCAGCAAAATGGAGCGAGTGAAACGATCAAAGTCCATTCCCGTTTTTTCTTCAATAACACCGCCGACAAGACTCTTCTTGGTTTCGATGGGCTTGCCGGTATCCGCATCCGCAATCTGGTGTTCCTGATCCTGCAGTTTACCTTCGGGCTTTTTCCGAGCCCGGCGCTGTTCCCAGTGACACCGGAATCGGCCAGCCTGGGATTCAAACAAAACCTCGGCATAACATTCCCCGGTTTGCCTGGACATAATCTCGTTTCCGCTCTTGGTGATTTTTCCAAGCCGGGGCGTGGCGCCATACAGAGCCAGACAGATAGCATCAAGAATCGTTGACTTGCCCGCACCGGTCGGACCTGTCAGCGCAAAGATGCCGTTGGATACATACTCGGGATCGGTGAAGTCTATCACCCATTCGCCGTAGAGGGAGTTAAGGTTCTTGAATCGAAGTTCCAGGATTTTCATGTTTTATTATCCGCAGATTTCGCAGATGGACACAGATTAAAAACCAGTCGTTTATGCTGGAGACTTCTTGTTCCAAAGTTCAGTAATAATGCCCGATGAAGGTTTGAAGCTTTAAGATAGTTAATGACCTGGGCTTCTTCTGTACCAGATAAGCGCTGTAATGCCTTAAGTTCAACAATCACAGAATCAAAACAAATAAAATCAACCTGATAATAACTTTTAAGCTGCTGGCCTCGATAAAAAACAGGAAGTTTTACTTCTCGTAAATATGGAATATTCAAATACTGAAATTCCTTTTCCAAAGCATCTTGATAAACCGATTCAAGAAAGCCACAGCCTAATTCTCTGTGAACAGTCATTGATGCTCCAATGATAGCGTATGTCTCTTTATCTCTTTCAATCATAATCTGCATCTATCTGTGTAATCTGCAGACTGTAATTCATTCAGATTTATCCACAGATTAAAAAACTCAAATTCAATAAAGTTATAGTTTATTACTCTAAGAACAGCTATTGATACACCTTTCTATTATTCCTCTCAAATATAATCTGCGTACATCTGTGTAATCTGCGGATTATTCAGCATTGACATCTTCTTCCATCAAATCATTGATTATTTCGTTATAGGAGACTGTCAGTTCCTCCCTATCATCATCCGGCACTTCAAAAACATCCAGACAACGGCTAAATACATCATTCGGGTCCAGATCATCCAGTGTTTCGTCTTCTGTAATGGAATGGATAACGCGCTCCATAACTTGTCTGTTTTTAATGCGCCGGATTTCCATGGCAGAATCGGCTAATACTTCATCGAGCATTTCGCGCAGATTGCCGATGATATCGCTACCCGTATATTCAATCTCAAGCCAGGCTGAGCTTTCTTCCTTTTTTAATGCTTCCATCTTGGTATGAATTTCATCCAGAGACCCAGCAATGCGAACCAGCTCTTGAAAACAGGGGATCACTTTTTCTGTTATCCGCAGATTACGCAGATTTTCACAGATTTCTTTTTTTGTGCTTTTATCTGCGTCCATCTGCGAAATCTGTGGATTGAACTCGACAAGCAGAACCTTCTTTTCCTGAGTCGCTTCGCCATAGCCCATCGGGATGGGCGAACCAGAGTAGCGCATATGCTCCGCGCTGCCGACCACCTGAGGAACATGCAGGTGTCCCAGTGCCAAATAATCAATACTTGAAGGAAAAACATCTTGTTCCACATGCGCCAGTGAACCGACGTAAAGCTCCCTGACACCATCTCCTTCTACAGTTTTACCGCCCGCTGTAAAAAGATGCCCCATGGCGATAATAGGAATATCCGTATATCCGCTCTTTTCAAACTCAGACCGTTTCTGCTCCGCCGCTTTGCAGACAGCCGCATAGTGTTGTTTCAAGCCTTCAACCAGCTTGGCGTTTTTATCGTCGATGGTTTCCCCCGGCTCAACGATGCGAATATCCTTGTCACGCAGATAAGGCACAGCACAGACAATAGCCTCTGGCTGATCATTTTTATGAAGTACAATCACTTCATCTTCAACTTTTTCTGTTGTTGCTCCAACCACATACACATTCAAGACCTGCAATAAGGCTTTCGGCGCATCAAGAAACGAGGGAGAATCATGATTTCCGGCAATCACCACCACATGCCGACAACATGAATTGGCAACCGTGTACAAAAAACGATAATAAAGTTCCTGCGCCCGGTTGCTGGGTGTGCTGGTATCAAAAATATCCCCGGCAACCAGCAGAGCATCGACCTTTTCATCTTTAATGGTCTGAGTCAGCCAGTCCAGAAACGCGGCAAACTCTTTATAGCGTTTTTTGCCGTAAAGGGAGCGGCCTAAATGCCAGTCTGATGTGTGGAGGATTTTCATTGATTATCAACCAGATTTTTAAGCTTGTCTCTGAAGTATTGAAAACTGGGGGAGGCATTATTTTCAACATCCATATGAGGACTGATGGCTTCTGCCCATCGTGACTTTTCACTGCCAACAACTTGCCAGCCTTTTTGAGCCAGTGCCGGTGAACCACCTTTATAAACCGCATCCGCCAATTTTTCCCATGTGCCACAAATCGCATCATTGTCATAGCTGTTTAAAACAGTATCTTTTGCATTCGGATAGGCTTTTTTAATTGCTTGAATATCACCTAAAAACCAGGCTTCACCTTCTTCAATTGCAATACAAAACCGGGTTTCCGGCTGAGGATTACAAGTAGCAAGAATATCAAAAAGTTCCTGACGAAACGCTTTGAGGCATTTATCATCAAGATCACAAACCACAATAACAGCGGCTTTGAAATTTGAAGGATAGTTGGCGAAAGTCCGGCCATAACCACGTAACAGCCTGGGAAGTTCTGTCAACAAAATGCGTTTACTTGCATCCGAGCTCGTAGACATATTTTTTGGAATCCGTCCAATTCCTTTATAAGCGTGAACCTTAAACGTGTGTTCACAACCAATAATTTTCGGTAGCAGAATATCGAGCATTTTCTTGCCGGACAGATCTTCCACGAGAATTTCAACATGCATTTGCATTCCATTACCTCGCGTCCAGATAATCGCTGTACCAAAGCCCGCCTAACGGCAACCCTTCGGCTACCATATTTTTGACTATCTCATCATCACTGGCTCTTTTGATGGTTGAAAAACCATCCTCCCCTTTTTCCAGTATCCAGACTTCTTCTGGATTGAGTGCATCAACGAAATAAGGCTGGTGTGTGGTCACAAAAACCTGTGATCCACCTTTGCGTCCGGTCGCATGTTCCCTGAATTCAACAGCCAGCGATTCGAGTAACTTATGGTACAGCCCGTTCTCAGGCTCTTCAATACACAAGAAAGGTGGTGGTGTCGGGTCTTCAAGTAACAATAAATAGGCAAAGACTTTCAACGTTCCATCCGACATTTGTTGCGCATAAAACGGATCTTTGAATCCCTTGTCATTAAACCGTAGTAACAGCCGTCCGTCTTTGGTTTTTTCGGTATCAATTTTGTCAATGCCAGGAATCTTTGCCGAGATTCTGTCCAATATTGCCTGGAACCGCTTGGGGTGCTCTCTTTCCATAAACTGGACGACATTTCCCAGGTTGTCGCCATGAATATTAAGATGTTTTTGAGCGCCGGCAAGCGGCAAGCTTCTCGCCGCATCAGGCGTAAAATAACTCAAATACCAACCTTCAATAAAACGCCTGAAGGCTGAAATTCTCGGATGTTGTTTCAATGCGCCCAGTGTAGCGATTCCCAGTTTACGCGTATCATCCAGTTCAATAATCTCTGTCTCTTTGGATTCTTCCTTGTTTGTTTGCACTTCCTCCATAAATTTTAAAAATTTCTGAATATCATCAGTTTCATCAATCTGCTCTGCGACCTGATCACCTTTCCAAACTACCCCTCTGCCTTCATTCAACACAAGAAATGAAAACGGTCTACCACGGCTTTGTCCTCTTCGCCGTTGTCGCAACCGTTCTTTAAGCACATAAGGTCGTCCTGTTTTATCAAGATTAACAGCCAATTCATAAGTAATTGGCCGTGCATTACCATCTTCTCTATAATAAATTTCAAATTCGATAGGGCCTTTTTCACCCTGAGACAATATTTTTTCAAAGCCACCCCGTCCTTTAAGATCACAAGCCTCTTCAACGCCCACCTTTAAACAATCAGCGAGAAAACCGAATGCATCAAACAAAGTACTTTTGCCGACACCATTTTTTCCAATCACAGCCGTCATAGGTGTCAAGGCATCCTTACCTTGCTGATTCCATAACCGCCCAAGTGCAATATCATTCAGAGATCGGTAGTTTTTTATTCTAAACCCTTCTATTTTTGCCATAAATCTCCCCTTAATGACCTGATTAACTGCTTCATCTTCCCACAACCGCCATCAACTTCCCAAAACTATCCACCACATCATATTTCACTTTATCTATTGCTATCTTCTGGTTGATTTCATCGAAGAACTTACGCGCACATTCGATTTTGGTTTTTTCTATTTCCCTCAGTTCCAGGCTGGATAGTGAGCCTTTGGTTTCGGCGACAAAGTAAATATGTTTGATGACACCTTGTTTAAACGCAATGGCCCAGTCTGGGTTGTAATTACCAACCGGCGTGGGGATGGCAAAGCCTTTGGGGAGTTTTGCGTAAACCACCACTTCTTCCGCAGTATCCAGCTCTTCTACAAACCGGCGTTCGTTGTTGGAATCGGTAATCACATAATCATAGATATGGCGTT
>CAYLNS010000047.1:11520-15430 GCA_964385115.1 uncultured Methylomarinum sp. | reverse complement strand
TCCCGATTAAGTGTGCGTTCATGATTTTTTCCAGCCGTTTTTGCCTTCCTGCCGGTTATGTCATTGACAATAAAAGCCTACCCAGTAAAATGGTGGATTTACCAATTTTCCGGTTAAAGTGAATTTAACCGTATGAGTGTTGTTTTTGGGCACTTAATCCCCTTTAAGAATTTAGGAAGGTATTGAATGAGTCATACATTATTTGAAGCTAACGTCCAGCGGGTTCAGCGTTGTGAGTTGGCTGTTCCCGGGTCAAATCCTGAGATGTTCGAAAAAGCGCTGAAAAGTGGTGTCGATTATATCTTCCTGGATCTTGAAGATGCGGTGGCTCCGGATGATAAATTACAGGCCCGTAAAAATGTTATTGAAGCCATCAATGACCTGGACTGGGAGGCCAACGGTATTACCGTATCGGTGCGTATCAACGGGCTGGATACTCAGTATATGGTACGCGATGTGGTCGACCTGATTGAACAATGTGGCGATAAGCTGAAAACTATTCTGATTCCCAAAGTCGGTGTATATGCCGATGTCTATATGGTTGAAGCGATGATCAACCAACTGGAAATGCAGCAAGGGCTGAAAAACAGAATTGGTATCGAATGTCTGATTGAAACCGCTCTGGGTATGGCCAATGTTGAAGATATTGCTCGACAGGGTGCATTGGGTGGCAGGTTGGAAGCCTTGCATTTCGGTGTGGCTGATTATGCCGCCAGCAATCGCGCCAGAACCGTTAATATCGGGGGGTTGAACCCTGATTACCCGGGTGATCAGTGGCATTTTGCCATCAGCCGGATGACGGTGGCTTGCAGGGCTTATGGATTAAGACCCATAGACGGTCCTTATGGCGATATTAAAGACCCTGAAGGCTATAAACAGGCGGCGCGCCGAGCGGCTGCTTTAGGTTGTGAAGGAAAATGGGCAATCCATCCATCCCAGATTGAGCTGGCAAATGAAGTCTTTACCCCGCCTGCGGCAGAAGTTGAAAAAGCCAAACGTATTCTGGAAGCCTTAAAAGAAGCGGCTGCACAAGGAAAAGGCGCTGCCGCACTCGACGGTCGTCTGATTGACGCTGCATCTGAAAAAATGGCAAATAATGTTGTCAAGATGGCCGAAGACATTGCCAGAAAACAATCATCCTGATTAATAATTAAACCTGCATCCGGCTGAACGATGTGGCGAGTAAACGATTTTTAAATATCAACAGAGGAAGCTATGGATATTCATGAATATCAAGCGAAACAGCTTTTATCGGAATATGGAATCCGGATAGCCGAAGGCGGTCTGGCTTATAGTCCGGAAGATGCGGTGCAACGCGCCAGAGAAATTGGTGGTGATGTCTGGGTGGTCAAAGCCCAGATTCATTCCGGGGCGCGCGGTAAGGCGGGCGGTATTAAAATTTGCCGGACGCACGATGAAGTCAGTGCGGCGGCGGAAGAGCTGCTGGGTAAAAAACTGGTTACACATCAGACCGGGCCTGCCGGAAAAGTTTGTCTGAGGCTGTATGTAGAAGCCGGAACCAAAATTGCCAAAGAGCTTTATTTCAGCTTCCTGGTTGACCGGGAACATGAACGTATTGTCATGGTCGGCTCTGCCGAAGGTGGAATGGAAATTGAAGAACTGGCTGAAACCAATCCCGATGCCATTAAAAAGATTCATATTGAGCCGGCTGTTGGATTAAGAGACTTTCAGGCGCGGAAAATGGCGTTTGCACTGGGCCTGGAAGCCAGGCAAATCAGTCAGGCTGTCAAGCAGATTAAAGGTTGTTACCGGGCCATGCGTGACCTGGATGCCAATATGCTGGAGATTAACCCGCTGGTGATTACCGAAAGCGATGAATTGATAGCGCTGGATGCAAAGATGGGCTTTGATGATAATGCTCTGTTCAGACAGCAGAAAATATCGGAATTGCGAGATAAATCTCAGGAAGACCCGCGTGAGATGGCGGCGGCTGATCGCGGCTTGAGCTATGTGGGGCTGGATGGCGATATCGGTTGTATGATTAACGGCGCAGGGCTGGCAATGGCGACCATGGATATGATTAAACTGGCCGGCGGGGAGCCCGCCAATTTCCTGGATGTCGGTGGCGGCGCTTCACCTGAACGGACTGAAAAAGCTTTTCGCATGGTGTTGCAGGATGAAAATGTAAAATCCATGCTGGTGAATATTTTTGCCGGAATCAATCGTTGTGACTGGATTGCCGAAGGTGTTGTTCAGGCGGTTAAAAAAATCGACCTGAAAATTCCATTGGTGGTGCGATTGTCCGGAACTAATGTGGAACAAGGCCGTAAGATTATTGCGGAAAGCGGGTTACCGATTATTACTGCGGATACACTGGCGGAAGCGGCTGAAAAAGCAGTACAGGCGCGTAATGAAGTTGTTGCAAAACAGGGCTGAGAGGAAACAGTATGTCAATTTTAATAGATGAAAAAACCCGAATTATTGTGCAGGGGTTTACCGGGAAAATTGGAACCTTTCATGCCCAGGATATGATTAACTACGGCTCAAATGTGGTCGGTGGCGTCACTCCGGGAAAAGGTGGCCAGAAACACCTGGATCGTCCTGTATTCAATACCGTTAAAGAGGCTGTTGAACAGGCCGGCGCTGAAGCCAGCATTATTTTTGTTCCACCTGCTTTTGCGGCAGATTCCATTATGGAAGCGGCCGATGCCGGGATTAAATATTGTGTGGCTATTACCGATGGTATTCCAACCCAGGATATGATGACCGTGAAAAACTTTTTGCGTCGTTTTCCGGTAGAAGAAAGAATGATGCTGACCGGCCCCAATTGTGCCGGAACTATCAGCCCCGGAAAATCCATGCTGGGGATTATGCCCGGACATATCTATCAGGCCGGAAATGTGGGTATCGTCGGTCGCTCTGGAACATTAGGCTATGAAGCGGCCGATCAGATGAAAGCGCTGGGCATCGGTATTTCAACATCAGTGGGTATTGGCGGTGACCCTATTAATGGCAGTTCCCACCGCGATATTCTGGAAAAATTTGAACAAGACCCGGAAACCAAAGTAGTGGTTATGATTGGTGAAATCGGTGGCCCACAGGAAGTGGAGGCCGGAATTTTTGCCAATGAAAATATGAGCAAACCTTTGGTCGCTTATATTGCCGGACTGACGGCTCCTAAAGGTCGCCGCATGGGACATGCCGGTGCTATTATTTCATCTACAGGCGAATCGGCGGCTGAAAAAGTGGAAATGTTACAAGACCTGGGCGTGACCATTGCGCCGACTCCTTCAGCCATGGGTGAAACGGTGGCTAAAGTGTTGGCAAAATTATCATGACAGCCTGCAGCCACATTTAGCATGGTTTAAACCCTGAAAAATGCTGGCATCATGATAAAAAAGCGGTATTCTTTAAATCTGGATACCGCTTTTTTTATGTGTGATGAAAAGACTCTTTTTTGCCTTATGGCCGGATGAAATAACACGGCAGCAAATCAATCAGCTAATCGGCAGGCTGGGCGATGACAATCTTAAAAAGGTCAGGCCTGAAAATTTGCACGTAACCCTGAATTTTCTGGGGAAGGTGGATTCAGAAACTGAACAGCAATTGAAAGAGCTGGCCGCCCGGATTGATGCTTCTCCTTTCACAATAAGCTTTACCCAGTTACATTTCTGGCGAAAACCTAAAATTTTATGTTTGCTGAGTCAGGACCCACCTCCTTCGCCAATGTTATCTCTGGTACACCAATTAACGGAAATCGTTGAAATGTGTGGCCTTAAAACCGAAGACCGGCCGTATAAACCGCATATTACCCTGGCCAGAAAAGCCAGACGTGCTTGTCCACTGCAATTTAAACCCATTGTCTGGTCGGCGGAAAGTTTTTGTCTGGTCGAATCAACTTCCACGGTAAACGGCGTGAGCTATCGGGTGTTGCAAACCTGGAAATTAG
>CAYLNS010000047.1:1639-11420 GCA_964385115.1 uncultured Methylomarinum sp. | reverse complement strand
GCAAACCTGGAAATTAGGCAGCCACTGATTTATTCAGCTTTATCAAAAAACCTATCCGGTTTTGCCAAGTGGTTATCGAAATAACCGATAAAACGGCTTTTTATCTATGAAAATGGAAAAAGCCTACTATACTTCAACGAAAACAGGTTTTATTAATTGCTTTTATTTTAAAAGTAATAAAAAAACCGCTGAGTTCACAATATCTTATAAGGTTTCTTTCATGAGCTGGTTTAAAAAAAATCAGTCTGTTGTCCTAGGGATTGATATCAGTACCGCAGCGATTAAACTGCTGGAGCTGAGCAAAACAGGCATCAAGTATAAGGTTGAAAGTTATGCGGTGACGCCTTTACCTCAGGATGCGGTGGTTGATAAAAACATCACCAATACCGAAGTCATTGGTGATGCAATCAAAGCTGCGGTAAAACAATCCGGCACCCGTATAAAACAGGCTTGTGTTGCGGTATCCGGGTCATCGGTGATTACCAAGATTATCACCATGCCGGCCTCATTATCTGATGAGGAGCTGGAAGAGCAGATACTGGTTGAGGCGGATCAGTATATTCCCTATTCATTAGATGAAGTCAATCTGGATTTTGAAGTTCAGGGACCATCGGAAAACAATCCGGAAATGGTAGAGGTACTGCTGGCGGCATCCAGACGGGAGAATATTGACGACAGGGTGGAAGCGTTAACCATAGCCGGTTTGAAACCCGCTATTGTCGATGTGGAAGCGTTTGCCATGGAGAATGCCTTTTCATTATTGATAGACCAGTTTCCAGAATCCATAGAAAATCAGACGGTGGCCATTGCCGATATTGGCGCGACCACGACCACCTTGAATATCCTTTATGAAGGCAAAACCGTTTATACCCGGGAACAGGGCTTCGGTGGCAAACAGTTGACCGAAGAAATCCAAAGACGCTACGGGCTGTCTTACGAAGAAGCCGGGTTAGCAAAAAAGCACGGTGGTTTGCCTGACAACTATATTACTGATGTGCTGGATCCCTTCAAAAAAGCAATGGTTCAGCAAATAGCCCGTTCTTTACAGTTTTTTGTATCATCCAGCGCCAACAGAGGGGTGGATATTATTGTACTGGCCGGAGGCTGTGCTTCCATACCCGGTATGGAAAAGCTGGTTGAACAGGAACTCAATATGACAACCTATGTAGCCAATCCCTTTATCAATATGGCGCTGGCAAAAAAGGTTAAACCGCAGAGTTTAAGCAATGATTCTCCCGCCATGATGATTGCCTGTGGTTTGGCATTAAGGAGTTTCGACTGATGGCCAGAATTAATTTATTACCATGGCGGGAAGAACTCCGCAAACAGCAGCAACAGGATTTTTTGATTACCATTGGTATCGCGGTTGCATTTACCTGCACCATTTTATTTGCAGTGTATATGTATATTGAAGGCTTAAAGGAATATCAACAGCAAAGAAATCAGTTGCTTCAGAATGAAATTACTGTCTTGAACCGCAAAATTAAAGAAATCAGGGATATCGAAAAAAAGAAAAACAAGTTGCTGACCAAAATTGAGCTTATCCAGAGATTACAGGAAAGTCGTCCGGAAGTGGTGCATTTATTTGATGAACTGCCCAGAGTCACCCCTGATGGCATTTATCTGACAAAATTTGATCAAAAAGGAACTGCATTATCGATAACCGGTAAAGCCCAATCGAATGCCAGGGTATCGGCATTTATGCGAGCCATTGAGAAGTCAAAATGGATGCATTCTCCCAAGCTGACTGTTATTAAGAGTAAATCGAGCAAACAGGGTCGCCTGAACGATTTCAAGATGACAGCAGTCCAGGGGCAGAAAAAAGCCAAAGACCAGGAGGCGTCCAAATGAATTTATCTGAAATAAACTGGGACTTTAATGCGGCAGGGACCTGGCCGTTACCGATTAAAATAGCCACCGTTGTTATTGTCTGCCTGCTGGTGATTGCCGCTGATTATTATTATATTACGACTGATCAGTTAGACAGCCTGGAGCAACTGGAAAATGAGGAAACGACATTAAAAACCTCATTTGAAATTAAGCAGAAAAAGGCCGTTAATCTACAGGAATACAGAGACCAGCTGGCGCAGATTGAAAACTCTCTGGGAGAGATGATTAAACAGATGCCGACCAAGGCGGAGATAGCCAATTTGCTGGTGGATATTTCCCAGACCGGGCTGGCCAGTGGACTGGAATTTAAGTTATTCCAGCCGACCGGCGAAATCAGAAAGGAATTTTATTCTGAAATACCGATAAAAATACAGGTGACAGGTCAATATGAAGAGCTTGGCTTGTTTGTCAGCGGACTGGCTTCACTGCCCCGGATTGTCACTGTGCATGAAGTCAGTATCAAGCCTGTGAAGGGCAAATCACTGCTGATGTCGGCTATCGTAAAAACCTATAATGAAGGCATGGAGCCGGAGAAGTCCAGTAAAAAGAAAAGGAGAAAAAGAAGATGAGCAGAGGAAACAGTATGACTCGGCACAGTAAATCCTTTTCCTGGCTATCCGGTCTTATGATAATGACGCTGGCTGGTTGTGCCAATGATGATTATGATGATTTGAACCGGTATATAGCCGAAGTTAAAGCCCGGCCTAAAGGCGCCATAGAACCATTGCCGGAAATAAAAGTAGTGGAACATTTTATTTTTAAACCGGACGGCTTAAGAGACCCTTTCCGGCCGATTGAGAAAATCAGTGAAGCGGAAGAGCTGGAAATCGGTATTGGCAGTGGTGTCAGGCCGGATATCAGCCGACGCAAGGAAGAACTGGAATCATATCCTTTGACCTCACTGAGAATGGTTGGAACCGTCAAAATGAATGGAACACTTTGGGCGCTGATCAGGGCGGATGATGGCACCATCCATCGGGTTAAAACAGGAAACCATATGGGGACCAATTATGGAAAAATCATACGTATTCTTGAAGACAGGATAGAGCTGACCGAGATTGTGCCGGATAATAAACCGGGCTATTGGCGAGAACAACAGGCCTCACTGGCGCTGGCAGAGTAATTCAAAAGGTTTACACATGAATATCAAGTATAGTAATCGGAAAATTTCAGTATCAATGCATATCATTTGGGCTTTGCTGGCAATGCTTATGTTGGGGCAATCGGGCTCGATTCTGGCCGCTGGTGAAAAAGCCATAGAAGCGCTAGAGTTTTCAACGCTGGCGGGCAGTAAAGTTCAGCTGGTGTTAAAAATGAACTCTACGGCAGTGGAACCGAAAATATTCAAAACCGATAATCCGGCCAGGATTGCTCTGGATTTTGAGGGTGTTAAATCGCATCTGGCGAAAAAGAGTTTTCCTGTTAATCAAGGCGCCACCAGTAATGTTTATGTGATTGAGGCTGGTGGCAGAACCCGGGTTGTGGTGAACCTGAACCAATCGGTTCCCTATAAAACCCGGATTGAAGGAAATCACTTCTATCTGATTCTGGATTCAGCGAAATCAGTGGCTACAGCGGCCAGTGTGATTAAAAAGCAGCAAAAACAAGATGTCATCACCCGGCTGATACCTCAGCAACAGATTACCAAAATTGACTTTCGGCGTGGAGCGCACGGTGAAGGCCGTCTATTGTTATCTTTATCCAGCCCCAATACGGTGGTTGATATTAAAGAACGGGCCGGCAAAGTGGTGATGAGCTTTTTAAACACCCGTCTGCCTTCACAGTTACAAAAAAAATATGATGTGATTGACTTTGCCACGCCGGTTCAAAGCATTGTGGCAAAACAGCAAGGCAATGGAGCGGTTATCACCGTCAAACCGGTTGATGGCAATTTTGAATATTCATCCTTCCAGTCGGAAGGGCAGTTGACTGTTGAATTCCGTCCTTTAACTCAAGCAGAAAAAGCGGCCCGGATTAAAAGCAAATTTCCTTATATCGGTAAAAAACTGACCCTGAATTTTCAGGATATTGAAGTACGTTCGGTCCTGCAGATTCTGGCCGATTTTACCGATTTGAATATCATTGCTTCAGATACCGTGACCGGAAACGTGACATTAAGACTTAACGATGTGCCCTGGGATCAGGCTCTGGCGTTGGTGTTAAAATCAAAAGGACTGGCCAAACGGCAAAGCGGGAATGTTATTTTTGTCGCACCGGCTGCGGAAATTACTAAAATGGAAGAAGAGGAGCTGGCAGCCAAAAAGGTTGTGGAACGTCTGGAACCTTTAAAAACAGAGTATATTCCCATTCGCTATGCCAAGGCAGAAGAAATACAGGCTATTTTAACCGGCAGAAATGTGGTCAGGTCGTCAAGTTCCAGCCAGTCTTCACAATTTCAGCAGGCATCCGGCTTTTTAACCGGGAATCAGTCATCAAGTAATCGCAGCAGTCAGACCAGTCGCCAGGTTATTCGAGGTTTGCTGTCTGAAAGAGGCACGTCAACGGTTGATTCCCGGACCAATACCTTAATCGTCAAGGATACCGCCAAACAGCTGGAAGAAATCCATAAGATGATTGAGAAACTGGATGTTCCCATTAGGCAGGTGATGATTGAATCACGCATCGTGGTGGCTACTACAGAATTTGCCAGGAATCTGGGGGTTAAATTTGGAGTGGCCAAGCAGGCGAGCTTAAGTTCAGGGAAAAACTTTGCAGTCGGCGGTGGTGGCACCAGTGGATCAATTTCAGGTGCGACAAGTGTGAGCAACACGTTGGTGGATTTAGCTGCGGCGGGTATAAAAAGTCACCCTGTAGGTGCACTTGGAATGACGTTGGCAAGAGGCGCTGATTACGTCCTGAATCTGGAGTTGCAAGCGCTGGAAAATAATGGCAATGGCGAGGTATTGGCCAATCCACGGGTGATGACAGTTAATCGGGAAACAGCCATTATCAAGCAGGGGGTTCAGATACCCTATCAAACAGTCAGTCAGAATGGTACTCAAACCCAGTTGATTGATGCGGTGCTGGAATTAAATGTTACACCTCAGATAACGCCGAGTGGAGAAGTGCTTATGGAGCTGTTGATTAAAAAAGACAGTCCTGATACCAGTACTGGAGGTATTGCCAAACGGGAAATTCAGACCAATGCATTGGTCAAAGATGGTGAGACAGTTGTTTTAGGTGGAGTGTATGAACAGGATTCTGCAAAACAGATTTATAAAATACCATTCTTTGGTGATTTACCGGGTGTAGGATTTTTATTCAGGAAAAAAGAGGTTAGTGACAATAAAACCGAATTGCTAATCTTTATCACACCAAAAATCATCAAAAAAACATTATCCATCAATTAACTGCACACAAAACAGTCAAAAAGGGGCATAATTAAGCCCCTTTTTTTATGTTTATATGATTGCCTTATGAAACAGGCTAAAAATATCTATCTGATTGGCTTGATGGGAGTTGGCAAGACAACTATCGGCAAACAGCTGGCCAAGGCGGTTTCCTATCCCTTTTATGATAGCGATAAAATCATTGAGCAGATTACCGGCGTCGATATTCCGACAATTTTTGCATACGAAGGCGAATCCGGCTTCAGAGACAGGGAGCAGGAAGTGATTGAGCAGCTGACAGCCCAGCAGGGTATTGTTATGGCCACCGGCGGTGGCGCAGTGATCAGGGAACAGAACCGAAAATTACTGGCGGAACACGGTTTTGTTGTTTATTTACAGTGTTCAATCTCTAAAATTCTGCAAAGAACAAAACACGATACCCAAAGACCCTTGCTGAAAACCGATAATCCACGCCAGAAACTGGAGCAGTTGTTGGCAGAGCGGGAGCCTTTATACCGGTCTTGTGCTGATTTCACCATAGATACCGGTATAATGACCAGTAAAGCCGTGGTTAAAGCCATTCTTTCTCAATATCAAAAAACAAAATAAACACACCCGCGTATGAAAGTTTTACAGGTTGATTTACAAGATCGCGCCTACCCTATTTATATTGGTTCAGATTTATTACAGCAGGCAGATTTGCTGACCCGGCATATTCGTTCAAAACAAGTGCTGATTGTCACTAATGAAACCATTGCACCACTTTATCTGCAAGCCGTAAAAAACAGCCTGCAGGATTTTGTCGTTGAAACCGTGATTCTGCCCGATGGGGAACAGTTCAAGACATTGCAGTATATTGAGAAAATTTTCGATCATTTGCTGGAGAAAAAATTCAGCCGCAATTCAACCCTGCTTGCATTAGGCGGTGGTGTCATCGGCGATATGGGTGGATTTGCAGCCGCCTGTTATCAGCGTGGCATTGCCTTTATACAGATTCCCACTACCGTATTGGCCCAGGTTGATTCATCCGTCGGCGGAAAAACCGGCGTTAATCACCCGCTGGGGAAAAATATGATTGGCGCTTTTTATCAGCCTGATTGTGTGATTGCCGATACCTCGGTACTGGCAACGCTGGATGACCGGCAGCTTTCGGCCGGCATTGCCGAAGTGATTAAATACGGCCTGATACGGGATATTGAGTTTTTTGACTGGCTGGAGCAAAACATGAATGCGTTGCTGAGCCGTGATAATGATGCCTTGGCGTTTGCAATTGAGCGCTCCTGTCAAAACAAAGCGGAAGTCGTGGCTGAGGATGAGTTTGAATCCGGAGTGCGTGCAACTTTGAATCTGGGCCATACCTTTGGCCACGCCATAGAAACCGGCCTGGGCTATGGACAGTATTTACATGGCGAAGCCGTGGCGATTGGCACCTGTCTGGCGGCTGACTTATCCAGAAGACTGGGCTGGTTATCCAATCAGGATGTCGCCCGAATCATTGCCATTTTTAAGCAGGCAAATCTTCCGACAGAATCGCCGAAGGCGATGACCCCTGAAAAATATATTGATTTAATGGCCGTGGACAAGAAAAATATTGACGGTCAGATTCGGGTGATTTTGCTTGAAGCCTTGGGAAAGGCAACATTACCCGTTAATATAGAGCTTTCCAAGCTGAAAGAAACACTGAATGGCTATGCAGGAAAGTGAAGCGGTCATCTATCATTCTGCCAATCATAAAGCCCATCAGACGATGGATAATCTGCATCGCCTGATTACCTTAGAGCGCGCCCAGAAACTGGATTTGCTGATTCATTTAATCAACAATCTGAGTCAGGCGCTGGTGGTGTGCGGGCCTGAAGGCATCGGCAAAACCACATTGCTTGATGTGCTGGTTGAACAAAAAAAAGACAACTGGCATATTTGCCGGATAGACGGCAGCAGTCGGCTAAGTTTCGAAAGTTGTCTGGAACAATTAACCAGGCAATTAGAGGAAACCCGGGATAAGGATTTAAACGAGGTTTTAAACCGCTTCAGCCAGCAGAACCATAAAGTGGTCTGGATTATTGATGATGCCGGTGAGCTGGTTCCTGGTTTAATCACCAGTCTGATTGATTTTGCTAAAGGCTTTGATTGTTTAAGACTGGTATTTATGCTGACTCATGATGAGTTGCATGTTAAAAGCAGTACCGACAAGCAGATTGAAGATTGTCATCTGATTGAAATTCCACCGCTGAAAAGAAATGATTACACCACTTTTCTGCAGAATCAGTCGGCTCAGCCTGGAGCGGCGATTTCGTTTAATGCGGTGAATGACGGCCTGGTCGATAATTTATATAAAAAAACCCACGGCATTCCGGGGAAAATTATGCAGGAACTGCCGCACCTGGCCAGTCTGGGCAGTGCCTCGCCTTTAAAATGGGGTGGCAGTTTGCTGGTGCTGGCGGGCATCGTGATGGCGGCTACGCTTTTGTATCTGAATAAGCCGGAATCCAGCAGTCAGGTGCGGATTACAAACAACAGTCCGGTTTTTAAACAATCCGTGACTCAGGTTGATATTTCAGCGCCGGTGCTGGAATCGGAGGACACGGGCGATACTGAGAATAATCAGTCTGTAGAACCGCCTGCCCCTGAGGAAATTACAGTCAGTGAAAATGATTGGCATCAGCCGCAAAAAAAGATAGAGGCGGATTCAGTCAGTTTGGATGAAAAGCCGATTGTTGAAACAGATACTGTAATACCAAAATCAGTATCAACGCCTGTAGAAAAAATACCTACTGGTGATAGCGGTAGCAAAGTGGCAGTGTCTGCTTCGCCTGTTGTTAAAGAAAAACCGAGCACTGAAGCATTATTAAAAGAGGCTGAGGTGCCTGAAAAAGTCACAAAAGACAAGGTGCAAACGCTTGTAGAGCCTGTTCAGCCGCTGATTGAACAACAGCCAGTGAAACCAAAACTGGCAGTAAAACCAAAGCCGAATCCGATAAAACCTGCTGCTACCGAAAAAACCGCAGTTTCCGCACCATCAAAGCCGGTCAGTGGCATTGTCTGGCTGAAACAGCAGAATCCTGACTATTATACTTTGCAGCTGATGGTGCTTTCGTCTGTTGACTCGGTTAAAAAACTGCTGAAGCAGTATCCGGTGCTGAAAAAAACAGCAAAATATTTTCCCATCCGCAAAAATGGCAAACAACAATATGTTGTGGTAACAGGTTCTTATCAGTCTCGTGACAAGGCTAAAAAAGCCAGGCAAAAACTACCCGGGCAATTAAAGAAAGCGTGGATCAGGTCATTTAAAATTCTGCAAAAACAGCTTTCTTAATCCTGACCGTTCCTCTGTATGGAAATAGTACGGATGGCTCGAACAATTAATTTAATCATTATCAGATAAGTACATGACAAATTTAAAAAATGATATTTTTATCCGCAGTTTGCTTAAACAACCCGTAGACAGAACGCCGGTATGGATGATGCGCCAGGCCGGCCGCTATCTGCCTGAATACCGTAAAGTCCGGGCCGAGGCCGGCAGCTTTCTGAATTTATGCACCAACCCCGAACTGGCTTGTGAGGTAACCCTGCAGCCCTTGGAGCGTTTTGATTTTGACGCCGCTATTTTGTTTTCCGATATTTTGACCATCCCTGATGCTATGGGGTTAGGCTTGTATTTCAGTGAAGGCGAAGGGCCTAAGTTTGAGCGGCCGGTTAGAACGGCGGCAGATGTGGAAAAATTACCAGTGCCGGATCCGGTTAGCGATTTGCGTTATGTGGTGGATGCCGTCAGCCTGATTCGGAAAAATCTGAATGGCCGGGTGCCGCTGATTGGTTTCTCCGGCAGTCCCTGGACATTGGCCACCTATATGGTCGAAGGTGGAAGCAGCAAAAGTTTCCAGAAAGTCAAAACCATGATGTTCGATCAGCCGCAATTGATGCATAAAATGCTGGATAAACTGGCGCAATCGGTTGCCGCTTATCTGAATGCACAGATTGAAGCCGGCGCTCAGGCCGTGATGCTGTTTGATACCTGGGGCGGAGTCCTCAGTACGGAAGA
This sequence comes from uncultured Methylomarinum sp., assembly GCA_964385115.1. Lineage (GTDB taxonomy): Bacteria > Pseudomonadota > Gammaproteobacteria > Methylococcales > Methylomonadaceae > Methylomarinum. The sequence continues at coordinate 2,162 of CAYLNS010000047.1, read as the reverse complement.
TTATAATGAATTTTCGCTGGCGTATGCGAAGCAGGTTCGGCAATTACTGAAAACGGAAGTCAATGGCCAGAAGATTCCTACCCTGCTGTTCAGCAAGGGCGGTGGTTTGTGGCTGGAGGCTATGGCAGAATCGGGTTACGATTGTCTGGGTCTGGATTGGCAGACTGATATTAAACTGGCGCGTCAGCGGGTGGGAGACAAAGTGGCATTGCAGGGGAATATGGACCCCATCACGCTCTATGCAGGCCCTGAAACCATTCGCAATAAAGTTGGAAATATTCTGCAAAAATATGGTGCAGGTTCCGGGCATGTTTTTAATCTGGGCCACGGTATTTTGCCGGATGTGAATCCTGACCATGTCAAGGTTATGGTCGATGCGGTGCATGAGTTAAGTCTGCCTTACCATACCGCATAGGCTATGATCTGGGCTGTCCGGCCCTTATGAGTGAAAGGCTGGATTTATGTGGCATAAACATTTGGGCTTGTTTGCAGGTATTGCGTCGGCTCTGTTGATTTTATCAAG
>CAYLNS010000047.1:0-1539 GCA_964385115.1 uncultured Methylomarinum sp. | reverse complement strand
ATAAACATTTGGGCTTGTTTGCAGGTATTGCGTCGGCTCTGTTGATTTTATCAAGCGCTGATTTTGACGGTAACTGGCCGGCCGTTAAAATGGCGGCCATCGCAGTTTTAATGGCAGTTTTCTGGGTGAGCGAGGCCATTCCGCTGGCAGCCACGGCGTTAATGCCTCTGGTGTTATTTCCATTATTGGGAATCTCGTCCAGCAAAACAGTGGCAGCTCACTATATGAATTCCACGGTGTTTTTGCTGTTAGGGGGATTCATGATTGCACTGGCCATGCAGCGTTGCAATCTGCATAAACGCTTTGCCCTGAAAATATTAACCTTAACGGCCGGCCGCCCGGTTACCTTGATGCTGGGTTTTATGCTGACCACCGCGGCATTATCCATGTGGATATCCAATACCGCCACCACTCTGGTGATGCTGCCGATTGCGCTGGCGGTTATCGAGCGCTTTCAGCAGGATTTTGATGCAGACCAGTCGCGGCGTTTCAGTGTAGCCTTGTTATTATCAATCGCCTATTCCGCCTCAGTGGGCGGCATGATGACGCTGGTCGGAACCGCGCCTAATCTGGTTTTTGCCCAGAATTATCTGCTGACAACCGGACACAGCATCAGTTTTTTGTCCTGGATGCTGTTTGCCATGCCGGTGGGACTTTTGATGCTGTTGGTGCTGGCCGTTATTTTAATGGCCTTTTTTCTCAGAAAACTGCCGCATTCCGACAGAGTCAATCAATTATTGCAGCAGGAAGCGGTGAAAATGGGGAAGATGAGCCCGGCGGAGCAATCTGTGCTTGTTATTTTTACCATCACCGCGTTGTTATGGATGACCCGCAAGGGGATTACGGTGGGAAGTTTCAGCTTTTCAGGCTGGGCGGCGGCGCTACCGTTTGGTGGCATGATTGATGATGGTACTGTTGCCATTGCGATGGCGGTATTGATGTTTTTTATTCCCGCCCGTTATGCATCAGGTCAAAAAATGCGGTTGCTGGATGAGCGGGTGTTTGTCGAGTTGCCGTGGCCGGTTATTTTGCTGTTTGGTGGCGGATTTGCTCTGGCATTCGGTTTTGTCGAAAGTGGCTTGTCGGTTTATCTGGCCGGACAATTGACCGGACTGAAAGAAATTCCGTTAGCTGGTATTGTATTGATACTGACCGCCGGGATGACATTGCTGACCGAATTGACCTCGAATACGGCGACAGCCCAGTTATTGATGCCAGTGCTGTCTGCGGTTGCCGAAGCGATACAGGTTCAGCCATTGGCATTAATGTTACCGGCTACCCTGGCGGCATCCTGCGCATTTATGTTTCCGGTGGCAACGCCGCCGAATGCCATCGTTTTTGGCAGCGGTAAGGTCAAAATGGCAGACATGTTGAAAGTGGGCGGGGTGTTGAACTTTCTGGCGATTATTATTATCAGTATATTAAGTTATTTTTTAGCACCGCTGGTTTTTTAAGGAAGCACTGAACAAGTCGGCGATTCCTCAAGCAAAACAGCGGCGTTCACTTTCGCTTTTAACAGGCGAATCAGATAAAATCGTT
>CAYLNS010000046.1:7284-15435 GCA_964385115.1 uncultured Methylomarinum sp. | reverse complement strand
TTTTACTTGCCAATACAAAAGGAACTAAAAATCCTGCCCAACAGCTCATCAGAGGAAACCTCGCCGGTTATTTCCGCCAGACTGTTTTGCGCCTGCCTCAAATCCTCGGCAACCAGTTCACCGGATTGTTGCTGCAACTGCTGTAATGCATGCTGTATAAATTGCTTGCCGGTCTTCAGTGCTTCAATATGGCGTCTTCTGGCAATAAATACATCGTCCATGGCATCGTTAAAGCCAACAACCTGTTTGAGGTGTTTACGTAACAAATCCATGCCGGCGCCGGTCTTTATGGACAGATAAATATGACAGCCGTGAGCTGTTTGAACAATCTCCGGCTCTATCCCCATCAAGTCGATTTTATTATAGATTTTGGTGATTTGAATATCCGGTGGCAGGGTTTTTACAACTGATTCTGACTCAGGATCAGTGCTGTCAATCAATAACAGCACCCTGTCCGCTTTTTCAATTTCCTGGTGAGCGCGTTTAATGCCTTCTTTTTCAACGGCATTATTGCTGTCCCGCAAACCCGCCGTATCAATAACATGCAGCGGCATACCATCAATCTGAATACGTTCTCTGAGTACATCACGAGTGGTTCCCGCAATATCAGTCACAATCGCCGTTTCCTGACCGGTCAGGGCATTCAACAGGCTGGATTTTCCGGCATTTGGTTTACCGGCCAGTACCACAGTCATGCCATCTCGTAACAACTGACCTTGTTGTGCGGTATTGAGTATATCCGTCACTTTATCGGCCAATTGGCTGATTTTTTTCTCTACCAACCCATCACTTAAAAAATCTATTTCCTCATCAACAAAATCAATTGCCGCTTCCACATAGATACGTAATTCTGTCAGTTCCTCGACCAGCGCATTGACCTGTCCTGAAAAAACACCTTGCATGGATTTTTGGGCCGAACGCACGGATTGCTCGGTACTGCTTTCAATCAAATCTGCAACCGCTTCAGCCTGCGCCAGGTCAAGCTTACCGTTTAAAAAAGCTCTCTCGGTAAACTCTCCCGGTCTTGCCAGCCTGGCACCCAGTTCCAAGACTCTTTTCAGCAGCATGTCCAGCACCACAGAACCGCCATGCCCTTGTAGTTCCAGTGTGTCTTCCCCGGTATAGGAGTGAGGGCCTGGAAAAAACAGAATCAACCCTGAATCAATGGTGATGTTATTGGCATCCAGAAAAGCTGAAAAAACCGCATGACGCGGCTTCAGTTCTTTTTTGGTGAGTGGTACGGCAATTTGTTTGACGGCCGGACCACTGATACGAATGATACCCACACCACCGTTTCCCGGTGGTGTGGCGATTGCCGCAATGGTATCTTGAGTAAGGCTTTCCACCTTAGGCGATTAGCTTTCTGCTTCTATCTGACGGGTGATATACCACTGCTGAATAATCGACAGCGAGTTATTCCATACCCAGTACAGAACCAGCCCTGATGGAAAGAATAAGAAGAATACCGTAAACACAATCGGGAACATCTTCATAATCTTGGCTTGCAGTGGATCAACCGGTGCTGGATTCAGGCTTTGCTGAATCTTCATGGTAATCCCCATCAGAATCGGCAAAATATAAAAAGGATCCTGTGCAGACAAATCCTGTATCCACAAAGCAAATTCAGCCTGTCTTAATTCAACGGTTTCAACCAACACCCAGTACAAGGAAATAAATACAGGAATCTGAACCATAATCGGTAGACAGCCTCCTAAAGGATTGACTTTTTCCCGCTTGTACATAGCCATCATTTCAGTATTGAAACGCTGCCGGTCATCCTTGAATTTTTCCTGCAAAGCTTTCAGTTTAGGCTGAATCTTACGCATTTTGGCCATTGAGCGATAGCTGGCCTGGGATAACTTAAAAAACAACAATTTGATACACAAGGTGACCCCTAAAATAGCGACACCCCAATTATCCACATAGCCATGAATTTTATTCAGCAACCAGTAAATAGGCTTGGCAATAATCGTCAGCCAGCTATAGTCAACGGTCAGCTCAAGACCTTCAGCAACCTGCTCCATCAATGGCTGAATTTTAGGCCCGGCAAATAAATGAGCCGTATAGATGCGGTCAGAATGAGCAGGCACACTATAAGCTGGGGAATAAGTCCCGATGACATAACGCCAGTCTTTCAACTCTTTGGTATAAATATGATTTTCCTGATCCTGAGGCGGAACCCAGGCACCGGCAAAATAATGCTGAATCATGGCTGCCCAGCCGCCTTGCGTCGAGACATCCAGATTCTCTTCCATCATATCTTCAAAACTGATTTTCTGATATTTGTCTTCCTGAGTATAGATGGCTCCACCCGCGAAAGTCCGGATAAAATTATTACCCTTTTTATCTGAAAATGGCACTCTCAACAACTGACTGTATTGTCTGCCTGTCCAGTCTTTATCCGTTTCATTGCTGACCGTCTGCTCAAGCGTGACATCGTAACTGCCTTTCTTGAAAATATAGGTTTTGGTCACCACCAGCCCCTGGTTATTCGTCCAGGTTAATGGAACCGTCATGGTATCGGCGCCTTCATTTAGCACATAATTGACTTTGTTGGCCTGAAAAACAGCATGATGGTCAGGCGCTTTGGCAAAACCGCCACTGGCAATCAAACCGCTTTGCGCCAGATAAAGCTTATCTTTACGGCTATCAAACAAACGCACAGGCGACTTATCAACCTTTAGCGGATCAAGTCCTACCATTTCACGTAATTTATTGACCCAGGTATTTTCTTTTTCCTTGGGATATTTTAATAAATCCAGATTCTGTAAGGTTCCCCCGCGGGTATCAATCTCAACACTGATGACATCCGTTTCAACCCGAATGATTTTATTCTCGGGAATGACTTTGACCGGAGCGCTGGCTTTTGAGGCAGGGTTGCCATTTGCCACAGCCGCAACAACAGGTTCACCATTTTCATCCACCGTTGGTGTTTCAGAAACAATGACTTGAGGTTTCGGGCCATAGTCAATCTGCCAGGCCTCCCAAATCATATAGGAAATCATCACGAAAGCCATGACGAGTACAAATCTAAGATTATCCATTATTTTTCTACCAAATTATCTGAAACCGGCTCAAACTGCCATTATTAAAAATATGGCATTTTATCAGTCGACAGGGGGGTGCGTTAAGAAACTTTATCGGCGGCGCTTTATCTTTCTTTTAAAGAGGCTGATTTTTATTGTTATTATTGATGGGGAAGAGCGACTTATTCCTCACTGCCTGACCCGATAATCAGAATGGCAGCTTTGTAACACCTGAATCCATGCTTCACTATGGCATAGCAAGCCCGGATTCAGGTTGAAACTATCGGGAATCAAGTCGCTCAGTTATCTTTTGCCAATGTTTTTCCAGCGATACTCTTAATGCAGAAACATCTGCATCTGCGGCATCCCTGCGAGCCAAAACAACAAAATCAATATTCCCCAAATCATGCTGCTTCAGCCTGAAGCTCTCCCGAACCGTCCTTTTAATCCGGTTGCGCGCCACTGCTTTTTTAATATTTTTTTTAGCAATGGCCAAGCCCAGTCTTGGATACTGACCCTCGTTCGCTATAGCCAATATTGTAAAATACCGGTCTGTAGACCTGAACGGATTATCAAAGACTTTTTTATAATCAGCTGCGTTACGCAGCCTGAGCTGAACGGGAAAGCTTAAATCTTCTGCCGTCAAACAGTCAGAGATGCACGGCCTTTCGCTCTGCGTGCATTCAAAACTTTACGGCCGCCTTTTGTTGCCATTCTTGCACGAAAGCCATGAGTTCGTGCGCGTTTGATTTTACTGGGTTGGTATGTTCTTTTCATTTGCTTTATGCCTGAATTAGTTTAACAAAATACGGAAAAAAAGATCTGGAATCATACGCGAAACCATTCCTCACTGTCAATTTATTAATAAGCAACTACAATAATTTCTGTAAATATTGCCAGACTCTTGCTTCAATCATTTTCTGAGCCTTTTGATTGGGATGTAAACCATCCGCCTGCATCAGTTCTTTCGCAATGGCCACATCTTCCAGAATAAACGGAACCACCGCGACAGATAATTGTTCGCCTAACTGCTGATACACCTTATAAAACATTTGCGTATAGCGTTTGCCATAATTGGGAGGAATCCGCATAGTCAGCAATAACACCCTGGCGCCGGCATGTTGACTACGGCGGATAATTTCAGCCAGATTCGCCTGCATTATTTTAGGTGACAATCCTCGCAGGCCGTCATTTGCGCCTAATTCGATGATGACAATATCCGGTTGATAGTCTTTTAGTATCTTGTCAATTCTGGCTAAACCGCCGGCTGAGGTATCACCACTGATACTCTCATTATAAATACGATATTTTTTATCCGATTGTTGTAACCGCTGTTCCAGTAAGGCAACCCAGCCCTGACCCGTTTCCAATCCATAACCGGCACTGATGCTGTCTCCCAGAATAACGATTGATTTCGCCTGAACAGTCATTGACAATACAGACAGCATTAACACTCCAAAAAATTTAATCATGTCAAACACCCACAGCAATCCAGTTCTTATCAAAGTCCGGAATTTAAGCAAAACCGTTGCCACCAGCAACGGACCGCTGACTATCTTGTCATCAGTTGACCTGACAATCAATCAGGGAGACAGTCTGGCCATTCTGGGCGCTTCCGGTTCCGGCAAATCGACCCTGCTCGGCCTGCTGGCCGGACTGGATACCGCCACTTCCGGAGAAGTTTCCATTGCCGGACAAGAGCTGTCTGCACTGGATGAAGACGGCCGCGCCGATATTCGCCGCCGCATGATTGGTTTTGTCTTTCAATCCTTTCAATTATTACCCGGCCTGACGGCGCTGGAAAATGTCATGCTGCCGCTGGAACTGGTGAATGATAAACAAGCCAGGGACAAAGCACAGGCTTTTTTACAAACAGTGGGCCTGGCAAAGCGGATAACGCACACACCCAGACAATTATCGGGTGGTGAACAGCAACGGGTTGCGCTGGCCCGCGCCTTTGTAACCCAACCCGCCATTTTGTTTGCTGATGAGCCGACCGGAAACCTGGATAGCCAGACTGGACAACAAATTATTGATTTATTATTCGAGCTGAACCTGAAACATCAAACCACCCTGGTGCTGGTAACACATGATAATGCGCTGGCACAGCGTTGCCAGAGTCAAATTCAACTTTCGGCAGGTAAACTGATATGAAACAACTCCCATTAGCCTGGCGATTTTTATGGCGAGATGCCCGTTCGGGCGAATTGACGATTCTTTTGCTGGCCTTGCTGACAGCCATTACCAGCACCACTGCGATTAGCCTGTTTGCCGACCGGCTGCAACGCACCATGACACAACAAGCGGCAGATTTTATGGCAGCCGATATGGTCATCAGCAGTCCGGAACCGGTACCCCAACACTGGTTAAAAAAAGCCCGGCAGCTTTCATTACAACAGGCACAAGCCGTTGAATTCTCCAGTGTCCTGATTGAAAACGGAGAAATGCTATTGGCCGGCATTAAAGCGGTGGACAAACACTATCCTCTGCGTGGCTTTTTAAAAGTACGGGGCACCAATAATCAGGAAAATATTCTTCACTCAGGCCCTGCACCTGGGAAAGCCTGGGTTGAGCCGCGTATTTTATCGGCTTTGAAATTAACCGTAGGTGATACTCTGACCGTAGGCGAAAAACCACTCGTTATCACGCAGATTTTAAGTTACGAGCCGGATAAACGGGGGGATTTGTACAGCTTATCCCCGCGGGTGATGATTAATCATCAGGATTTAACCGCCACTCGGGTGATACAGCCCGGCAGTCATGTACATTATTTTTTCCAGTTTACTGGAAGCACACAGGCATTATTGCAATTTAAACGCTGGGTCAAACCTCACCTCAACCCTTCCCAACGCCTGATGGACATCCATGAGGACAGGCCGGAGCTGGGCAGCGCATTAAAACGGGCTGAACGTTATCTGGGTTTATCCAGCATTATTGTTGTGCTGATTTCCGGCGTGGCAATTGCCATGACCAGTCGCCGTTATGCTGAAAGACATTTTAATACCACAGCTATTTTACGTTGTCTGGGGCTTACACAATCACGGATATTAACCCTCTATATCAGCCAGTTTTTACTCATCGGACTTTTAGCCAGTCTTGTAGGCGGTGTTTTTGGCTGGCTGGCCCAGCAGGGTTTATTCCATTTATTACGCGATTTACTCCCCGCAAAGGTATCTGAACCGGGTTTTTTTGCCATTATTTTCGGTTTTGTGACAGGCCTGGGTATTTTATTTGGATTCTCTCTGCCGCCATTGCTTCGACTGAAACATGTGCCGCCTTTACGGGTATTGCGTCAGGATCTTGAGCCTTTACCCGCCAGCGCCTGGCTGGTTTATGGCCTGGCTTTTACATTAATCACCCTGCTTATCTGGCAATATACCGATGATTTAAAAATGACGCTGACCTTACTGGGTTCCGGATTGCTGATGATAACCCTGCTGGCCGGCCTGATTATTCTTGCATTAATGCTTAGCCGGCGACTGGTTAGCCGGTTATCCTTAAGCGCCCGCATCGGTTTTCGTCATCTTGTTCATTCGCCCCGCAGCAGTGTCACTCAGATTATGGCCTTCACAATTACGCTGGTTGCCATGCTGGTGATATTGACTGTAAGAACCAGCTTACTTGATGACTGGCAAAAACAGCTGCCGGATAATGCCCCCAACCATTTTGCATTGAATATTTTTCCCGACCAGATTCCAGATTTAACCGCTGAATTAAAACAACAGAATATTCAAACGAGCCAGTTTTATCCTGTCGTACGAGGACGATTGATTAAAATTAACGGTATAGCGGTACAAAAAATTGTCTCCAAAGATTCCCAGGGAGAAAGAGCCACTCACCGCGACCTGAGCCTGACCTGGGCAGAAAAAATTCCGGAAACCAATACCTTGGCCAAGGGTCAGTGGTGGCATAAACCGTACCAAAAAGGTCTGGTTTCAGTAGAAAAGAAACTGGCCAAAAGTTTAAAAATAAAGCTTAATGACCATTTACTCTTCACCCTTGGCAGTCAGCCGCTGGAAGCGGTAGTCAGCAATATTCGTACAGTGCAGTGGGACACCATGAAGCCTAATTTTTATTTTATTTTTACTCCCGGCACACTGGAAAATCACGCTCATACCTATATCACCAGTTTTTATCTGCCACCAGAAAAGAAAAATTATCTGAACACCTTGATAAAGCATTTTCCAGCCACCACTATTTTAGAAGTGGACCAGATTCTTAAACAATTCAAGAGCATTCTGAAACAATTGACTGAAGCGATAAATTTTTTACTGTATTTTGCATTATTAGCGGGGTTCACCGTGCTTTATGCCGCTATTTTGGCAACACTGGACAATCGGATTTATGAGAGTGTTATTTTAAGAACGCTGGGCGCCAATCGAAAATTATTGAGGACGGCCCATTTTCTTGAATTCCTGCTGTTAGGCTTTATATCGGCTATGATGGCCATTTTATTGTCAGAAACTATCCTGTTTTGCTTATACCGGTTTGTATTGCACCTGCAATATACACCTCAGTTTGAACGATGGCTGATAACACTTGTTGCAGGTAGTCTGTTTATTGCCTCAGCTGGTTTTTGGGGAACCCGTAAAGTGACCAGACAGGCGCCTGCAAAAATTTTAAGAGAAATATAATTTTTATTTGATTCATATACGGTTTAACCATAAAGCCTATTATTTTTAATGTGTTAAATGGAGAAAAAAAGATGATTAAAACCAACCTTATCAGTATTGTTGCCGCCAGCCTGTTGTTAACAGCCTGCGCCAGTCAGACCGGCTGGGCGCCAACGGTAGACCCATACGGCGACCCTAATGCGTACCGCCTTAACCAGGATATGATTGAATGTGATCAACTGGCTCGCCGTGCATCCGGTGGCCTGGCAACAGAAACGGCCAAAGGAGCGGCAGTAGGTGGCCTGGTCGGCGCAGCTACAGGCGCGGCTTTAGGTGCCATTTCTGGTGATCCTGGTAAAGGTGCGGCCTATGGCGCTACCATTGGCGGTATTGGGGGTGCGAGTAAACAAGGCTTTCAATCAGAAGATCAATATAAACGAGCATACACTAATTGTTTACGACATCGCGGACATTACGTCGTCAATTAATCCTGAAACCTTAGCCACTGGCCC
>CAYLNS010000046.1:0-7184 GCA_964385115.1 uncultured Methylomarinum sp. | reverse complement strand
AATATTATTCGTCACCCTGATATGCCTCGAGGGGTTTTCCGTTTTTTATGGGACACCCTAAAATCAGGTGAGGAATTTTCCGGTTTTGTAAAAAACATGTCGGCTGATGGCGGCTTTTATTGGGTATTTGCCAATGTTACCCCTGATTATGATATGCATGGCAAATTGTTGGGATACTATTCGGTCAGGCGCAAGCCCTCACAATCTGCCATCGAGACAATAGCACCTGTCTATAAAGAAATGTTGCTGATTGAAAAACAATCATCAGCCAAGGAAGGACCGGACAAATCCATTGCCTATCTTGTTGATGTTGTTCAACAAAGTGGCGCTAACAACTTTACAAAAATGATGCTGGATCTGTACAAACCTAACGGTGTTCTATGAAGAATCAGAATGCAAATATACCTTTTTTAAATACAAAAATTAACGTTATTGTTACAAGTATTATCATATTAAGCCTGCTTCAGTTCGGTATTATCTGTTATCAGTATGGCTTTTCCTGGTATTACCTGTTATTTGCCCTGGCGCTATCGGCCATCGGTTTCTATTTTCTAATCATGTCCCGGCCTTATATGGCTGTGCTGGACAAAATGCAGAATGTTTTAATCCACGCCAATCAAGGGGAACTGCACCACCGCATCACTAATACCAAAGGCCTGGGTGAAGTAGGCAAAGTTGCCTGGGAACTCAATGAAATGCTGGATATCATGGAATCTTATTTCAAGGAAATCAGTACTTGTTTTGATCAGGTCAGCAAAGGTAATAAAGATCGCTACGCCATGGCGGATGGCTTTCCAGGGATATTGAAAAAATCGGCAGAAAACATCAATAAATCACTTTATCATATGAATGAAAATGAAATTCTGATGGTTAAAAACAGACTGTCTGCCGGCTTACACAGTGGGAATATACATAATCTGCTGGATAACCTTAAAGGCAATCAGAATGATTTGATTAATATTAATGAACAAATGGAAAAAGTTGTCGAAATCGCCGTCAATACCGGTGAAAATGCTGAAAAAAGCCTGGCTGCAGTTGACACCATCAGCACTTCGCTAACCCATATCAACGATAATATTCATACGGTAGGCGAAGTAATCAGTGCATTAACCAATGACAGTAAAAAAGTGACTGATTCCTTATCCATGATTACCGGAATAGCCGACCAGACCAACTTGTTGGCGCTCAATGCATCTATTGAAGCAGCACGAGCCGGTGAGCACGGGCGTGGTTTTGCTGTAGTTGCCGATGAAGTCAAAAATCTTTCCGAGCATACCAAAAACGCCGCTTTGGAAGTCGCCCAGACGCTGACCTCTTTTAATCAGCGCGTTGAACAAATGCACAAAGAAGCAGAAAGCTCTACTCAGTTATCTCAGGGGATCATGCAGGAGGTCTCCGCTTTCAAAGAACAATTTTCCGGTCTTTCAGAATCAGCCCAGGCTTCTATTGATTATATTTCCTATGCAAAAGACAAGTCTTTTGCATTACTGACCAAACTGGATCATATTATCTTTAAGCAAAATGGCTATATTGCTATCGAAACGCCAGATGATTGTCCACAAGCGCAGGCCATCGAGGTAGACAGTCATTATTGCCGGCTGGGTAAATGGTATGATGATGGTATAGGTTATGAACAGTTCAGACACACAGCGGCTTATGCAAAACTGTCCACACCGCATGCCCAGGTTCATCAATCCACGCAGGCCGCTTATGCCGCATCCAGACAAAACTGGACGGAAGATACTGAAGTTCTGCAAAGTATTCTGGATAATATGCAGGCTTCTGAAAATGCCAGTGCCGAAGTCATGACTCTAATCGACCAGATGGTGGAAGAGAAACATCAGAAATAGTTCTTCTCACTTGTTTATGGTTCCCACGGTCTCCGTCACTGCCATTAAGTTAAGACAAAATGTAGGTTGGGTAGAGGAACGAAACCCAACATTTTCCAGTGTTTGTCGGGTTACGCTACCGCTAACCCGATCTACAAACTAAAACGCAGAGCGTTTTGTAAAGTATTCCCACGCAGGAGCGTGGGAACAATATGTAATTCTTCTCACTGATTCTCGTTCCCGATTCGGAGCGGGAATCAGTAACGGTCTCTGTAAAAATTCATATCAACCTGTTGCATTCATATCCCGCTCAAGAACCTTTAAATAGCTGGCTATTTTATGATCCTTCAGGCCGTCAGAACCCAGCTCACCAATATCATCCAAATGGCCCCTGAAATAATCTATCAACATAGCCATCATCCCCATACCTTCCCGCCTTTTTCCCTGACTATCAAAATAAACAAGGGAATCGATATGCCGGTATCTTAATAAGAAAATACCCGCAACCGGAACTCTTGTTACCACATCATTATTGTTCCGTACCCGGAAACTTCGACCCGTTAATTGACTTTGTAATGCCGAAACAAAATCACCGTCACCCACCCTGGGCGACCCATAGTTATAAAAACCTTCAATGGAAATTTCTTGCAAAGCCAGACGCATGGCAGCCAGTGTAGCAATTGCAGCCCCCAGACTATGCCCCGATAACCAGATTCTTTGTTGATTATCCTGAAATTCCTGTATTTTTAATTCCAGTTCTCCTCGAATTGAATTAAAGGCTTTAAAAAATCCCCGGTGAACTTTCCCTGCATCACCGACAACCAGTTTAATTTCGGCATCAGTGGTTAAATCCTTTAACTGCAGTTGTGTCCCTCGAAAAACAATGACTAGGTGCTGATCATTTGCGGCGATAAAACCCTGTGTCCCTGTTTCAGGGTTATCAATAAAATGATGTTTGTAAAAGCCGGACTGCTTCAGCTCCCCGAATATTTCCTCTTTATCCTGATAGGCCAAGTCAGACAATTTTGCAAAAATCAACGCATTTTGTCTGTCATAACCATTGGTGTCAGTATTTAATTCGATATTCATTGAGTCCCCCCTATAAAAAACCCTGATCCCTAACATATAGAGTTATCTGACAAAAATCAATCAATACTTTACCTGTTCCTCAGGGTTATCCCCCCCCTGAGGAATATTATATAGACATCAACTCCGGCTTTTATTGTCAGTAGCTTGGGTATTTTCTACAATCAGTTTCTTTTTAGCCGGTTTTTTCCATAAACCTTGTTTGGAAACACACTGCCATCCCCATTTCAGCCAGTTCAACAAGGCCAAAGCCAGCCATAATGACCACAGCAACATCAATATGCGGTAAACTCCAACCGGAACCGAAACAACAGTCGCAGTCGGCAATATCGACTCACTTCTGTCCTGATACCACTTCAAATCAAAAGCAGATGATTGATTACCCATAATCTGCATATCCGGTGAACCCAACAATCCCTGCTGTACAGCCCAAAACAGCAAAACCAGTGCTGATAACGTCCATATAGCCAGCAGCACTTGAACAACATTAAAATAATCAGCTTGTTCGGTGATTTTTTCACCCCGGTATCCTAAAGCCAGTAACCAGCCCACAACAATTAACGCTGCAAATACCGGTATCTGGCTCAACCCCAGCAACAATAAAAACCATTGCCATGATTTCAGCGGAGTCAGGTTCACTCGACCTAATCCAGCCGACAACATGATAATCACAATCAATACACCCCAGAACAGCACAGCCGGACCGAAATTCGGCCCCAGGGTCAACAACACCCAGCGATCTTGCCCTAACTGAATATTCAGGTTGGTATTGACACTGGCCATGCCTAAATCGACTTTATCAGTTGTTTCAAAAACCGATAACGGCTCGTCGTTAACCCATCTCATCTCAATATTTTGCTCACCGGGACTCATTGGAATCAAAACAGTCCGCTGTTGTTGATGCACGGGCTGACTGACACCATTAATCAAAATCGATTGCAGCACAGCTTGTTCGGGTATGTTGATGCCATGCTGACCACCTTTTGAACTTCTCAGATGAAAATTTATCTGGCTTTGTCGTGTACGTTTCCCCGGTTTAATCGATAACATAACCCGGTCAATCGTCATGGATGGGCCTTCTATCGCGACGGGACGGGTAATATTCAGCAACACTTCTTCACCCGGCCAGGGATACCATTGCGGCAGCCAGCGGCCCTGTCTGTCCTGTTGATGAACGATTGCAATGCCTTGCAGCTCAACATGCCAGACAGGACTGATATCTGCCCGCCAGAGTTCTGTCCAGTCTCTGGTTTTAGCCGCCTTCAAACGAATCTGTTTGGATTTGGGTAAGGAAGACTGCCATTGCAAAGTTTTCTGCTCGGCCGACATATTAATCAGTGCCATGCCATCCTGTTGGCGAATTTTTTCTGTCGTCACCGCTTCCCCTTTCAACAAGGGATAGCGCAAAATCACTGCCGCCTGGCTTTTATTCAGTCTGACCACCCGTGTGGTGATAGTCCAGTCCAAGCCCAATTTTAAGGTGCGTTCTATGCGAATAAAAGCCGGTATTTCACTCGATTTGAATTGTGCTTCCGGGCTTTCATTACTCACTTTCAAACGGTTAAATTGTAACTGTTTGGCAACCTGTCCGTTTTTGTACAAGCCTTGAATATCCCAGTCCCGGCTGTTTACAGACAGCAAATGAGGTTTAAGCGGCAATGGCAGGGTAAATTTGCCTTGCAACGGACTACTGCCTTCCATTTTAACCCGATGAACCCCTTTCGACAGCTTTAACCACAACCGGCCTTTTGCATCACGAATCATCTCCCGGGAAATTTTTCCATCCACCATAACCTGATGGGGAAACCATTGATTAATCTGGGCAGGTAACGGTGCTGCTGAGTCTTCCTGAGCATGCAATTCCAGATTAATCATTAAAATTCGAGCATCAATATCAAGCTGCATATTGGCCAGTTGCACACAGTCCGGCAGGCAATCTGGTGTCATCAATAACCGGCTTTTCAGTTCATCCAGCATTTTCTGGTCGGGAAAACCGGCATAACTGTCATCAACCGGCAACGCCAAAAACGGCAGCAACATCACCCAGCGCAATCCTTTCCAGCTTAAGTTCAGTTTTTTATCCAGTACGCCAATCATCAGCAAAGCCAGCAGACTGACCAGCAAAACCTGCAATATTTTTAGTACAGCATTCAAGGCAGGTGATAAATACCAGAAAGATATTTGCTGGTTCTGACTGACCTGTCCATTCCAGCTCAGAAAAACCTTGTTCCATTGCCATTGGGGAAGACCCGGCCCGGTTTGAATCGTCGCATTCGGGTCAATCAGCCGGTAACTGGATGAAGATGGAGCATAGACTTTATCAGCTCTGCCTGATTGCATTTTTCTGACAGGCGCTGATGAGCTCATATAAGCAGACTCTGCTGATAAGATTTGTGGTTCGGGCATGGCGCTGCCGTTTAATTGACCGACGGATTGCCAGGGTTTTTCCAGCGGCGGGTAAATCGCTGTTCTAACCTGAAAAACCATATAAGGAATCAATATGATGATGAATGCCAGCCAGCATAAGTTTCGATACCATTGAATCAGGGTAAAAAACCGACCCTCCGGCAGGACTTTTAACAACGCCAGAGCAGCCAGCAGATTCAGCCAGATTAAGCGCGGGGCATCCGCTTCATGCCAGATTAAAGCCAGGGTGATTAATGCAAACAAGCCCCAGGCTTTATTCCACAGTCGACTGACGGCCAATGCAGAAATCAGCACCAGAAACAAATCCAGCAAAGTCCATTTTGACACCCAGCTTTGGGGGTTATTATCCACGCCACTTACAGCTAACAATTTCCAGCCCGGCGGTATGTTTAATTCAGCCCTGACGGAATTAAAATCCTGCCGCCAGCCTGTCACGCTCATTGTACGAATGGAGTTTTCCAGCCGCATATCAGCCGTTAATTGCAGATTACCCTGCCTGACCTCAACACCAACTGCATCATCACCCAGCCGAGTGATTAACTGATTTTGTCCATTGATTTTCACCTGACCCAACTGTGTTTCAGGCAATACATTTAGCCGCCAGCTACGGCTCAAACGGCCATCAATCTGATCCTGTATGGTGTATCCTCCGCCTTCAAAATCCAGCCATAAGGTCCGCTTCAGATTTAACTGATCAGGTTCCGGTTCGGCATCACCCCGGCGGATAACATCAAAAATCATCACATCCCCCTGCTGCAGGCGATAGGCTGGCAGGTTTTTCCAATTCCCCGGTAAACCTGTCTGAGAGGAATCAATTGCCTGAACATTCTTAATCTCCACGACACGAATATCGCGCCGGGCCTGAAACACCCAGATTTCCTGCGGTGGCCATTTGTTGTCCTGAATATCCAGCGCCAGTCGGGTTAATTGTTCAGGATAACGACTGTGGACTTTTATCTGCCAGCGACCCGGCCGGATTTGCAGCTTTAATTGACCATTTTTTTCCATTTGTGCCGGTAATGGGCTTTCCAACCCGGTCAGAATAAAGCCCTTTAACAGTGCATACGGTAAAATAATTTCTCTTTTTTCACCCGATACGTCCAGTTGTAATACCGTAGTCATCTGTAAAGGCACGGCATCGGTAATTTTTCTGAAAACCTGTAATTCCATATACTGGGCAATCGACGCTTTTTTCTGTTGATTTCGGTCTTTATCCCGTAACCACAGACTCCCTTGTTTTATCACAGGAAATACAACAGGCTTGCCCGCCACCTTCAGTTCAATCAACGCGGTCTGCCTGGGAACAGGGAGATTATCGGGCAGATGCTTCCAGTTGAATACACCCTGAAGACTATGCTGTCCTTTTGTTAGAAAAACAGCAGGCCGTCCGTTTTTTTTAACCACGACCACAGGCTTTTGATTAGTTTTTACCTTCTGCGGCCAATAACGGGAATCGCCCGGCAAAAACACCCAGCTGTCTTGATATAACACCCAATGGCTGTTAAATTCACCACCATCGTTACTTAATCTCAAACTGAGCTGTCCAGGCCAGCTACAGTATTTTTGTTTAAACTGATTATAAACAAATGGACAATCAAGATTTTGTTCATCTTCAAGCACCCAGTCTATCCAGGGTTGCAAAGGTGCAGGAATTTTGTCCGGTGTTAAAGCAAGGGCGGGAGTACAAATAAAAAACAGCGCAATAAACAGATAACGCATCATGGCAGGCACCGACTGTAAAGATATTTCAATCAATTATAGTCGCTGTCGGGTATTAAGGTCTAACTCCCGCGTAACATGCATTCTTTCTGATTCCCACGGTCTCCGTGGGAATCCATACCA
>CAYLNS010000045.1:5291-15516 GCA_964385115.1 uncultured Methylomarinum sp. | reverse complement strand
TCAGGCTATTGATTTATCAGGATGCATAAAATCAATCCTGTAGCGCTGTGCAGCGCCCTCTTGAGACCATAGATTGATAAAACCAACTTACATGCACATCTTTTAAAAGGATAGATACGATTCGCATGAAAAAAAAGATGACATAAAAAATATTTTCAATATAATGAGAATGATTCTTTTTAAGGTTGAAATTTTATTATCAAGACACTATTTATAAAAATAATTCGTATTTTCTTACCCGACTGTCAATTGCTTGGTACAGGTTGTTGGATTATTGAGATATATCAATAAAATCGCTATCAAGGAGTGAGCAAAAATATCGATAACCTTCCTGCCTTTTGACCCGGGCGAGTATTTACTCATTTTCTTTATTGAAAGAGGAAGCCGTTATGGACATAGCTCATCAGAGCGAAAGCCGACACGATTTCGCTCCTATTGTCGTCTTTTCGCTAACACTTTTTGTCAGTGCAACCTTAATGTTTGTGCTGCAACCACTGTTTGGTAAATTACTATTACCCTCTTTGGGTGGCTCGGCATCTGTCTGGAATACCTGCATGGTGTTTTATCAAAGCATTCTTTTTTTTGGTTATTTGTATGCCCATTATCTAACTACAAAGTTTAGTCGACCGCAACAAGTCAAGATTCATTTATCCCTGTTACTGCTTTGTCTCATTTTTATCCCAGTCAGTCTTCAATCAAACTCACTTCCCCCCACGGATAGAGCCCCAATATTCTGGCTGCTTTCTGTTTTGTTACTTAGCATAGGACTGCCATTTTTTATTTTATCGACCACTTCGCCGCTGCTGCAGAAATGGTTTTCGTCATTGAATCATCAATTCAGTGCTGACCCCTATTTTCTTTCGATAGCCAGCAATACCGGCAGCCTGCTGGCACTGATTAGTTATCCATTTATCATCGAATCCCATTTTAGCCTGTCGCTACAGCAACAGTACTGGAGTACAGGGTTTATCCTCTTACTTATCCTGATTTTTTTCTGTGCCCTGTGGCTGCCTCATCAAAAAATCACTGAAATATCATCTCAAAAACAAAATAATATCAAAACAAGCCTGCAAGCACCTGATTTAAAACAAAAACTTTACTGGCTGATTTTATCTTTTGTTCCATCCAGTCTGTTGATCAGCACCACGCATTACATTGGCACTGATATTGCCTCGGTCCCATTATTATGGGTTATTCCCTTAGCTATCTACTTATTGTCATTTATCATTGTGTTCTCTAAATATAATGATAAAAGTCATTCATGGTTTAGCCTGATTCAACCGTGGATTGTTGCCCCTTTCCTGATTTACTTTTTTTCCAATGAAAAACTGGCGGACTATACGCTGGAACTTTCTTTACATTTGCTGGTATTTTTTACATCCATTATGGTCTGTCATGGAGAATTGGCCAAAAGACGTCCACATCCTGATTTTTTGACCGATTATTATCTCATCATGTCTTTCGGTGGCATGTTGGGCGGAATTTTTAATACTTTTGTATTTCCTTTTGTTTTTAACGACTTACATGAATATCCTTTGTTACTCATTAGCGCTTTATTATTAAACCCAAGAAATACAAAACTGGGAATTGTCCTTAAAGGATATCAATCCCGTCTTGCCCTGTTAATCTATTTTGTTTTTTTTGCCACTGTTTTTTATATAAACCGTTCTTTTTTAATGAACGACCTTGGCATAATTGCCATTGTCATTATCGCCGTCAGTAATTACTTTATTTTCAAAAAAAATATCGTCTATCTGATTTTATACAGCACTGTAATTGCTTCCTGTACCGCATTTAATGCTGAAAATGAACAGACCATCATGCAGGGGCGCAACTTTTATGGCGTGTTATCAGTTAATCAGAGTGTTTTGAAAGACAACAAGGAAGGCCGGAATAATATCATCATGCATACCATGTACAGCGGAACCACCCGTCATGGCTCGCAGCTGATGAATGATGATCACTTTTGCCGTCCAATCAGCTATTATGGCGAACAAGGACCGATTGGCCAGTTATTTACAGCCTTTGACCCGCACAACAGTGATTGGCAAGTCGGCATTGTTGGCCTGGGCAGTGGGGCTTTAGGCGGTTATGCCAAACGAACACAAAACTGGCATTTTTACGAATTAAATCCCATGGTCATAGACATGGCTGAAAATCCTGAATATTTCAGCTATCTGCACAATTGTGTTGAACAATACACAATTTATCCCGGGGATGCTCGTCTTACGCTTGACAGGCAAACACCGTTAAAACTGGACTTGCTGGTGATTGATGCCTTCACATCCGATTCCATTCCGACCCACCTGTTGACACGGGAAGCAATGGAACTTTATCTTGAAAGAACCGGCCCTGATGGAATCATTGCCATGCACATTTCCAATCATTATTTATCGCTTAAGCATGTTCTGGCTGACCACGCCCGACATTTGGGATTGTATGCTTTGATACAGGAATACCGACCTGCAAACAAAAATTCGCTGACTTATGCTTCTGACTGGGTGGTGTTGACAAAAAATCCAGAGAATCTAGCGCCTTTATTGACCGCCGATAAACAAAACTGGCAAAAACTTGAAGCGAATGATAATTTTCAGCAAAGCTGGACGGATGATTTCACCAGTCTGATCAGCGTCTGGAAACTATAAATCAGTTGTAACTCTGGTCATTATATTTAATCCCGGATATCTACTATATAAGCACTGATATCCGGGAAAGCCAGTAATTTTACTTAACCAATCGCATCTGAATAGGCAAAATCAAAAGTCGGGATATGTTTATCCAGCCATCCTTTTACCATCTCGCCCACTTCAGCGGTTACGTCCGCTTCACCGGCATGGAATTTCTTTTGTAAGTCAGCACAGATACCCACCAACGCATCATGTTCTGCTTTATGAGCCGCAAAACCATCAAAACCGGCGGCTTCCATTTCACGCTCTTCATGGGCAAAATGGTCAACCACATAGGCAATTAATGCGTCCAGTGACGCACCGATTGTTGCACGGTCGGCTCCCCCTGCAACATCATCATAAAGTTTATTCAACAGTCTGAAAATTTCCTGATGCTCCTCATCAGCAAAACCCACTTTAGTGCCATATTGTTCTTCAGTCCAGGTCATTAGTGCCATAACATATCTCCTGATATTTTTATTTGTTATTAATGGAGTGCTGATTATGTCTGTTTGAAAAGCAGGACTTTTTGATATAGATCAATTAATTTTCGAAAAAACGTAAGTATTTTGAAATGGTATGCGGTTCCGCCTGCTCACAATAAGGCACTGTAGCCAGTAATGGCATGGATATTTTCTGCTGCAAAAACTGAATATTTTCATCGGCCATTGACATATTCTTGTCCAGTTTTACCGCCACCCAGCCGGCTGCAGGTACTTTCGAGGATTGAATGGCCTGCCAGCTTAACAAAGCCTGATTAATACAGCCCAATCGAATGGCCACCACCAGAATGACCGGTAAATTCAGATATTCAGCCAAATCCTGATTATTAAAACGCTCAGACAAAGGGGAAAACCAGCCCCCCGCTCCTTCAACCAAAGTCAAATCAACCTGCTGATTGATTTGATTCAGATTGTGTTGAATTTGTGTCATCTCGACAGACTGCCCGTTTCCAGCAAGATGAGGAGAAACCGGCAACTGAAACGCATAAGGATTCACCAAGTCATAGGCTAATGGCACCGAAGCATTTTCCTGCAACATCAAGGCATCTTCATTTTTCCACTGACCATCCCGCCATTCACAGCCAGCCGCCACCGGCTTCATACCGGCAACCTTAAACCCTTGTCTGGATAATAACTGCAGCAATCCGGCAGTCACCCGGGTTTTACCCACCTCTGTATCTGTACCGGTAATAAAATAAGCTTTTTCAATCATGTAGAAACCGCATTTACAAAAATAATTTCATAGCTGGCATTCACGCTGCCATCTTCTTGCAGGGGGTAATGTCGAATCATTTTTTGCAGTTGACTACGAGTAGTTAACTTTCTGTTGCGTCCTGACAATGCATTACGGGCACCAATCCCTTTTAATTCTTTCATCAGACTCATCACATCAGGATATTGATTACGATAGATAACAGAGTGCATGTGAACCTGTTTAAAACCCGCCATTTTCAACCACTGTCGAATTTCATACTCACTGTAAAAATCGTTCACATGACTGTAATCATCCACCTGCCGCCAGGCCTGTTTAAGTTCTTGCAATGTGGCAGGACCAAAAGTGGCAAAGCTCAAACGGCCGGATTCAACCAGAATCCGGTTTAAATCCTTTAAAACATCCGGCAGATTCGGACACCATTGCAATGCCAGACTGGAGTATATATGCGAAAAAGTAGATGTAAAAAAAGGCAGAGCTTCGGCATCTGCACACACCGGAATCACTTCTTTAACTACGGTTTTATGACGGGTTTTATTAAGCATGGGTAAGGCTATATCCACTACCCATAATTGACTGGCCGCTGTTTTTTCAAGCAATAAATGACTTAAAAATCCTGTACCGCAACCTAAATCCAGTATCCTTTCAGCCGCGTGTGGAACACCTGTCTGTTGCACTAAATTACGAGCAACCTGTTGCTGCAAGCCAGACATGGAATCGTAACTGTCAACTGCGGCAGAAAAAGACCGGCGAACCCGGAGTTTATCAAGCTTATTCATGGCAGAACTGTTTGATCGAATCTACCAATGATTGCTGATGGCTTAAAAAAGGCATGTGCCCGGCTTTTTCAAAGACCCGCGTTTCTGCATTGTGATTCAAATTCTTGAGACTTGCCGCACAATCAACGGGAATCAGATGGTCTTTTTCACCAAACAGACTCAGAACGGGCTGGTTTAAATTGGCAAACTGATTTCTTAAATCACTTTTTTGCAAAATACCCAGCCCGGCCTGCAATACCGACAGCTCCGGTACCGGGGCATCCAATACTGCAGCTTTCATTTGTTTTAACAACGCCCGGGCATGTTCCATGCCATTAACCTGCAGAGCTAAAAATCGCATCAGAGTCTGCTGGCTGCTGTGCTGCAAATTTTTAGCAAACAATTCCAGCACTTCTGGTTGAACGCCAGGCCAGTCATTTTGCTGAACAAAACAGGGATTTCCTGCCAGCGTAATCAGCTGCCTGACACGCCTTGGATAGCGGCTGGCCATGTCAATGGCCACCAAAGCCCCAAGCGACCAGCCCAGTACAGTAAAAGATGAAGCATCAATGCTTGCAATCAAGCTATCGGTCACAGTTATTAAGTCATAAGGTTGGCAGCTTTGACTGAAGCCATGTCCCGGTAAATCCAGACAAATAACCTGAAAATCATCTGCCAGGGCCTGGGCAAATTCCCGCCACATGCCAGAATGCATCGACCAGCCGTGAATCAATACCAATGGCTGCCCTTGCCCGTATATTTCACAATGTATATCAGTCATTTATTGATTTTTCCAGAGCATCCAGCAAGCCGTCAATCTGCTCGGGTTGATGTACGGCGGACAAAGTCACCCGCAGACGGGCCTGTCCTTTAGGAACAGTAGGTGGACGGATGGCACTGACCCAAAAGCCTTTTTCCATCAGTTTCTGACTGACAGTCAATGCCTGCGCGGTGCTGCCAATCAAAAGGGGCTGAATAGCCGTTCCTGAAGCCATGACCGGCAGGCCCAGTTGCTCCGATTTAAACCGGAATGACTGGATATTATGCATCAGCTGTTCGCGGCGCCAGGTTTCGGTTTGCACCAGACGCAGACTGACGCGGGTTGCTTCTGCCAAAGCCGCTGGCATGGCGGTGGTATAAATATAACTGCGGGCCTTTTGAATCAGGATTTCGATTAATTGCTCAGAACCCGCCACAAATGCCCCGAAAGTGCCAACCGCCTTCCCCAAAGTCCCCATTAATATAGGAACATCCTGCTGTTTCAGGCCATAATGTTCTAGCACACCCGCACCTGTTCCGCCCAAAACCCCTAAACCATGTGCATCATCAACCATCAAAGTAGCCTTGTACTGACGAGCCAGCCGTACCATATCGGGAAGTGGCGCCAAATCACCATCCATACTGAAAACACCATCGCTCACAATCAGCGTGTTTTCCTGCTCCTTAAGGCTAAGCTTATTTTCAAGATCTGACATATCATTATGCTGATAGCGCCTGAATTTAGCCCGAGACAACAGCCCGCCATCCAGCAGCGAAGCATGATTCAGCCGGTCTTCCAGCACCCTGTCCGCTGGCTTCAACAAAGCTGATAAAGTGCCGATATTGGCCATAAAACCCGTGGAGAAAAGCAAAGCTCTGTCACGTCCGGTAAAATCAGCCAGTTCCTCTTCCAGCGCATGATGAGCCTGACTATGGCCGCAAATCAGATGGGCGGAACCACTACCGGCCCCATAGCGTTCTACGCCCTCGATAAAAGCCTGTTTTACCGAGGGGTGCTGGCTTAGGCCCAGATAATCATTACTGCAAAAATTAATGACTTTTCGCCCATCGACCACTATTTTAGGAAATTGAGGTTCTTCAATAACTCGGCGGGAACGATACAGTCCCTGTTGTTCAAGCCGTTTCAGTTCTTCAGAAAAATCCATCAGCTTCAGGCATAACTTGAACCGCCGGGATGAACACCCAGCCGTTTAAAGAGCTGCAAATCCTGGTTGGTCATCGGATTATCCGTTGTCAGTAACTTATCGCCATAAAAAATGGAATTAGCACCTGCCAGAAAGCATAAGGCCTGCATTTCATCACTCATATCATTACGACCAGCCGATAATCTGACCCTGGACTCGGGCATTAAAATTCGCGCAACAGCAATGGTTCTGACAAAAACCAGAGGATCAAGCTGCTCTGTACCCATCAATGGCGTACCTTCCACCTGTACCAGCATATTAATGGGAACACTTTCCGGGTGTTTAGGCAAATTCGCCAGCTCTTGCAACAGCTTGGCACGATCATCATCCGACTCGCCCATGCCGACAATTCCGCCACAGCAGACATTGATTCCGGCATCCCGCACCCGCTCCAGGGTATCCAGTCTGTCCTGATAGGTGCGGGTGGTAATGACTTCTGAATAATAATCTTCCGAAGTATCCAGATTATGATTGTAATAATCCAGGCCGCCTTCTTTCAGTTTTTCGGTTTGCTCTTCCGTCAGCATACCCAGTGTGACACAGGTTTCCATGCCCAAGGCTTTCACCCCTTGCACCATCTCGACCACACGCTCAATATCCCGGTCTTTAGGGGAGCGCCAGGCAGCACCCATACAAAAACGGGAAGCGCCCTGCTGCTTGGCTCGTTCTGCTGCCTTTAACACCTCATCCACAGGCAACAAAGCCTCCGGCGTTAAATCCGAATCATAGCGTGCGCTTTGCGGACAATAGCCACAGTCTTCAGAACAAGACCCCGTTTTAATACTGAGCAGGCTGCTGACCTGAATTTCATTCGGATCAAAATGCTGACGGTGTATACTCTGAGCTTTAAAGATAAGATCATTAAAGGGCAAATTGAACAAGTCTTGTATTTCATTCAATTGCCAGTCATGGCGTATTGAAGAAGCGGATTCCGGGGTCGCGGACATTTTGCTTTATCTCCTGAATTGACAGCTGACGATTAAATAGTCAACCTGAATTATTAAAAATGGTAAACAACTGTCTCAATATTATACAGCAATTCCTGTTTCCTCCCAGCTGCTTGTTTTGTGGAGACTCCGGTATTCAGACTATGGATATTTGTCAGGATTGCTTTGATGAACTTCCAGAAAACATCCCGCATTGTCTGCGTTGCGCCCGGACTTTCGAGCCAACCCAGGAAAATCAAATCATTTGCGGCCAATGCCTGCAACAACCACCCCACTTCGATCAGGTTATCGCACCTTATTTATATCTGGAATATATGGCCTGGCTGATTACCGGACTGAAATTTCGCAAACAATACAAACATGCCCGTCTGCTGGCTCAGTTACTGGCCAGTCATGTTTCGCAACTACCGGAGCGTCCTGATTATATTCTGCCGGTACCTTTACATCCCGCTCGTTACCGGCAACGTGGGTTCAATCAATCACTGGAAATCGCCCGCACTTTATCCAAACAGCTCAATATTCCATTGAATACCGACTGCTGTAAACGCATTCTGAATACCCCAAGGCAGAGTCAATTACCGGCCAAACAACGAAGAAAAAATGTACGCCGGGCATTTGTCGTCAACCACTCTGTTCAGGGCCAACATATTGCCGTATTAGATGATGTGATGACTACCGGATCAACAGCCAGGGAACTTGCCCGGGTTTTGAAACAGGCCGGCGCAAGCAGGGTTGATATCTGGGTTTGTGCAAGGGCTTAATAACCTTAAAACTATTCAGCCAGAATAATTTAAGCAATTCTATTAAATATCAGTCGCTTATGGAAGAAGTGTATGTGTTACAAATAATCTTAATTCTTCCGACAGCTCAGAATCAGTTTTTTGAGATTATCTTCTGTATTTTGCCCGCTTATAACTTCTATTTTATTCTGTTCAGAGGGCTCAACGGCTGTCACTGTCAATGCTTTCCCGGACTGATTCAGCAACAACCAGCCCTTATCCGTATGCATGATGGCTTTAAGCCTTTCCACCTTCATACTTTTACACAAAGCAATCAGTTTTTCATAATCGAAACGGTCCTGCCTATCAAAAACATATCCTTGCATGAGATAACCCTCATCTGCCCCTTGTTCAGCATGTGCATCGGGATACTTTGCCACGCGCTCGGGACTACGCTTCATATCCAGCCAGGCTATATCCAATTCAGCCTGTATGGTTTCCGCCACGATATCTTTAGGCGGTTGACAGTTTTCTATCCACTGGTAAAAGGCTGTCATGGCTTGCTCGTCAGCCAAATCAGTTTTATTGGCCACGACAATGTCCGCCATCATAATCTGATCAACAAAATTAGCATGCTGCAAATATTCAGGATTGTTAAAATGAGCCGGATCCACCAGACAAATACCAGCTTTTACATCCAATACACCCGGTGCAATACGATTAAGCAGTCGGTCCAGAACTTTTTTTGGATGTCCGAGCCCTGTCGGTTCAATGAACAGACGATCTGGCCGGGTTTGTTTTAACAATTGGTTGATGCTGACTTCAAATGGAAGCCCCAGGGCACAGCACAAACAGCCTCCGGCTATTTCCTTAACCGTGACTCCGGCCGCCTGATAGATATCACCATCCAGACCAATTTGGCCCACTTCATTAACCAGAACGGCCCATTTTTCTCCGGCCGGTTTTTGTTTTAAAAGATTAAGGATAGCCGTGGTTTTACCCACGCCCAAGAAGCCCATGATTAAATGTGTGGGAATATCCGCCAATAGTTTTGAGGCTTTGGTTTTTTTTGCAATCATGGACTGATAAGTTCCCGCATTTTATAAGCGGGAACAGATAAAATTAAGCCTGTAGCGGTATCCACCGAATAATCACCCAAATAGTTACTTGGATTTTTTGACAAACTTGGTCAGAATAACAATCTGCTGCCCATTCACCCGACCTTCAATGTGTTCCGGGTTGTCTGCCACCAATGAAATACCTCTGACAGCCGTTCCTCGTTTGGCGGTAAAATTAGCCCCTTTAACCGTCAGATCTTTAATCAAGGTGACCGTATCACCCGCTTCCAAAACAGAGCCGTTACTATCAACATGCCTGACAGCATCTTCAGCACTCTCAGTATCAAGTCCGGCCTGGGCCCAGGCTAAAGCATCCTCATCAAGGTAGAGCATATCCAGCAAATCAGCGGCCCAGGTGTTTGAATTCAAACGATTCAACAAACGCCATGCCATCACCTGAACAGCCGGTACCTGACTCCACATGCTGTCATTCAAACAATGCCAGTGATGCTCATCCATTTCAGCATCTCCCTCAATCTGACTACGGCATGTCGGGCATATCAAAATACTGCTTCCAGCTTCGTCCAAAGGACTGTGCGAAACCTCAAAAACAGATAAATCATCTGTCGCACCACATAACTCACATTTTGATTCACTTCTTTGTTGCAATTGCTGCTCTATTGTCATTAATGATCCCATCTTGTTGTATCGGGGTAAGCATAACCCCAAAGACGTCCATTATACCTTTTCTTAGCGTTGCAGTAATTACTCAGCCTGAATAATTCAAATAATCCTATTCAATATCAGCTGCTTGCGGAAGCAGTATGTGACAAGGATGATATATTCAAGCCTCCTGCTGTTCCAGCCATGCCTGCCAGACGGCTAACATTACGGCCAG
>CAYLNS010000045.1:0-5191 GCA_964385115.1 uncultured Methylomarinum sp. | reverse complement strand
TTCAAGCCTCCTGCTGTTCCAGCCATGCCTGCCAGACGGCTAACATTACGGCCAGTATAACCGGTCCTAAAAATATACCAATTGCGCCAAAAGCGGACAGTCCGCCCAGCACACCAAACATAACGATTAGAAAAGGTACTTTACTGGCACCACTAATGACCAGTGGTTTAATGACATTATCGACGGTACTAACACCAGTGACACCCCAGACTAATAATCCAACCCCGGCCCAGACCTGGCCAGAAACAATCAACGCAAGACCTATTGGCACCCAAACCAGTGTTGCGCCCATAGGCACCATTGCTAACAAAGCCGTTATCGCACCAAAAAGAACCGGGGCCTGTACTCCTGCAACATAATAACCAATCCCCGCCAACAGCCCCTGAGCCAAAGCTGCCAAAACCAAACCATAGACAACTGCACGGGTAGTATGCCCGGCTGCCTGCAGATAAATGTCCTGGTGTTTGCCTAAAAACTGCAAAATCCCACGATGAAGCTGGACAATCGCCTCCTCTCCATCCCGATAACAGAAAAATAAAGTGACCAGCACCACGCCCAGCTTAAGCGCATAGTGGCCTAAATTTCCCAAAAAAGATGCAAAATTCCCAAGCCACTGTTTTAACCAGCCAATAGTTTGTAGCGCCAAACCTGATTTATCCATCTGAAAACGATCCAGCCATTCTTGCAGAGAATGGCCTATCCCAGGAATATTTAACACTTCTTTTGGCAAACGATATTCCCCCCGGGACAAGGCGGGAATAAAAGAATAGTAAGCACTTTTAAGTTCGTCCTGTAACAATACCGCCAGCCAGTAAATCAATAAAAAGATGATAGTTGAAACAAATAAGGACATGATGGATGCGCTGGCCAACTTATTGTTATTCAGCCTTTTATCCAGCCACTTATAAAGCGGCCAGGAAACAAAAGCCAGAATAAATGCCCACACCAGTGACAATAAAAATTCATTCAGCACCTGATAGCTGAGATACAACAAACCGACCAAAAGTACAACAGGGATAAGCTGTTTTAACACAAGATTATTTGATGAATTCATAGCGCCCTCTTAATTGAATATTCGCTGTTCCAGTTCAGCCATTATTTTCTCTGTCGCACCTTTGTTACGTTCAATAAACGCAGTACCTTTACTGACCAGGGTATTACGTATCGGCTCATCCTTATACAGCTTTATTAAATGCTCAATGATTTGCGCTTCATTCTGACACTGTATTGCCGCCTGTTGGCTCAATACATTATCAGCAATTTCCTTAAAATTAACCATATAAGGTCCAAACATTACAGGTACGCCGACAGCCAGTGGCTCAAGAATATTATGCCCGCCCACAGGTGCCAGACTTCCCCCCACAAAAGCAACATCAGCCGAGGCATATAACAATTTTAACTCACCCATGGTATCCGCCAGATAAACATCGGTGCTGTGCGTCACAATATCCCTTTTACTGCGCACGGCCAGATTAAGACCTTTTTGTTTGACTAAATTCTGCACTGATACAAAACGTTCAGGATGGCGGGGCACCAGCATCAGCAGCAGCTCGGGTATCTGTTGTTTTAATTTTGTGTACGCATCAATAACAATCCCTTCCTCGCCTTTATGAGTGCTGGCAACAATCCAGACAAATCGCCCCGGGAAAAGCTGCCGTCTGAGCTGTTGACCTTCCTCGATAAGCGATTCACTGACTTCCATATCAAATTTGATATTGCCCGTGACTTGAACCGTTGAAGGAATTGCACCAATGTCAATAAAATGCTCCCTATCCTCCTCAGTTTGCGTCAAAATACTGCTGACATTCGCTAACACCGGCTTAATCAATGACGAAATCAATTGATAGGATTTTGCAGAGCGAGCTGACAGACGAGCATTAATAATCAATACCGGAATATTTTGTTTGCCACAATAGGAAAACAAGTTGGGCCAGATTTCCTTTTCCATAATCACCAGTATTTTAGGGTTAAAAGTCCTGATAAAACGATTGATAATCCAAGGAATATCATAAGGAAAATAAACATGCTCGACGGTATCGCCTAACACTGCCTGAACACGGGCCGAACCGGTCGGTGTGGTGGTAGTAACCAGTATTTTTTCATCAGGAAATTTTTCCGTTAATTTCTTTATCAACGGAAAAACCGCTTCTGCTTCGCCTACCGAGACAGCATGAAAACAGATAAACGGCTGAGAATATTTTTTAGAATAGAAAGCCAGTCTTTCTTGCCAGCGTTTACGGTATTCGGGTGCTTTCAATCCGCGCCAATACAGACGAAAAAGAACCAGTGGCAACAGAATAGTAAATAATGAAGTGTATAAAAAACGCATAAAGACTTTCTCTACAGAACAGATAAGCCCTTATTCTACAGGAATGTCTTACGGGAGATAATTTGCAATATGCCTTTTTCGGTTGAACAGGCATATACAAACGTTGAAGAAGGTCAGGTTACATCAGCAACCCGACCTTTCAGATATTACAGAAACAGTTTATTCTGCTTCGATTTTGACTGGAACAGTAACAACCACATCAGTGTGCAGATTGATATCAATCTCGTAGTCACCTACATGACGAATCACACCTTCAGGTAAGCGGACTTCGTTTTTCTCAACTTTCGCGCCCGCTTCAGTAATGGCCTCAGCAATATTGTGAGTTCCAACAGAACCGAACAACTTGCCTTCCTCGCCGGCTTTGTGAGCAATCACAATCACCAGTTTGGAAATGGCATCGGCTCGTTTTTGTGCAACTGCCAGTTTTTCAGCAGCAATTTTCTCAAGTTCAGCACGTCGTGCTTCAAATTCCTTGATTTTTTCTTCAGTTGCAGCAACGGCTTTACCTTGTGGAATCAGATAATTTCTACCATAACCCGCTTTTACCGTTACCTTGTCACCCAGATCACCCAGGTTAGCTATCTTTTCCAGAAGAATAACTTCCATCGTTCAATACCTCGTTTTCTCGACTAACTGTCGAATGAAAGAACCGTTAACGATTCTCTTGATTTGAAATTTTATTGCGTAAGTCCAGCCAGGTGTCACCAATTCCGAATAATGCCACAGCCAGCGCCACATGCGGAATCAGTATCAATGTCAAATACAGAAAAGGCACCATAAAACGACTGTTTTTCATCTTGGAAAAAGCGTCGTGTATAGCTGCCGTTCCGGTCACCGTGTAAAGCACGAATAACAACACCACCAGATTCCAGCACACTTCTGCCACAATGCCTTTCAACAACAAAGCCATGGCAAGAATAACAATCGTGGCCAGAGCCAGCTGTTTATGTGTTCTTAATGATAAAAACTCTTCTCTGAAACCGCCGGGATTGTACAGTAAAGACTGCCACCAGCGCCCCAGAAATAAGCCAAACAGCATACTGTAAACAGTGCCTGCCGCTATGCCACCCGTCATAATTCGGGCCACCCGGGTAATCTGCTGATTCAACTCTTCTGCAGAAAGCTCCATGCCATTTTCCAGCATCGGTGTCAGCATAATTCGCAACACACCCTGCCACAGTTCAGATGGAGAGGGATAAAACAGATAAAAACCTATCACCCCCAGCATACCCAGCAATACCGCTATCTCGACAGCAATGGACAAATGCCGTCCTTCCCGCAAGACTATGGAAATCAGCCAGACGGGAAGCCACAGCACCAATGCATACAGCAAAGCAAACTGATAACTGCCGAATTTCAGCGCACCCAGCAAAGCCGTTACGATACAGGAAATAACCAGTATATAAAGACCTTCGGTTGCTCCGCGTCTTAACGTGACCAGCGCCACAGAAGCTGAACTTACAACACTAACAGGCGGTAAAAATAAAGATATAAATGCCAGCGAAGAGGCAACCATCATGGCTTGCATGCGTCCTCTCATGATAAAACTGGCAAGAAACTTCATTATTACCGTCGCCCTTTATTATTTATGTGCGTCGCAAAAAGGCAGCAAAGCAATATAACGCGCTCTTTTAATCGCCGTTGCCAACTGTCTTTGGTATTTTGCACTGGTTCCAGTGATACGACTGGGAACGATTTTACCTGTTTCTGTAATGTACTCGCTTAACAGATCCAAATCTTTATAATCGATCACTACTGCATCTTCACCGCTGAAACGGCAAGATTTTTTACGTCTCATATTACGTGCCATATTATTTCTCTAATCCAATTAAAAAGTTAATTATTCAGCGCTGGTTTCGTCACCGGCAGTTTCTGTCTCTGCGACAGCTTCAGCCGGTGTTTCTTCAGCTACGGGTTCAGCTTCCGGGGCCGGCTTTGTTTCTGCCGCAGGCTTGGTTTCAGCAGCCGCTTTTTCAGCTGTCACAATCACAGAAGGCTCAGTAATCGCTTCTTTCTGTGCAATAGTCATGCTGCGCAAAATAGCATCATTAAAACGAAAGCCACTTTCAAGCTCTTCCAGTGTTGCCTGGTCGCACTCAATATTCATTAACACATAATGTGCTTTGTGAATTTTCTTAATCGGATAGGCCAGATGTCTACGTCCCCAGTCTTCCAATCTGTGAATCTTACCAGAAGCCCCTTCAATAGTGGCCTTGTATCGTTCAATCATGGCAGAAACCTGAGCACTTTGATCAGGATGGACTAAAAAGACAATTTCATAATGTCGCATATATTCTCCTTTCGGGTTAAGCCTCCCACAGCGCTAACTGCAGTAAAGCAAGGACAGAGTATTAGAGCGAATAGCCCTATACTCCATAAAACCCGCCATTATATCCTATACATACAAAAACACATAACAATCTTTCTACCCAAATTCCCACATAGACCCACAACAAAATTTTCCGCCTGGGAAATCTTGACTTATCGGGCTGTTTCAGGCGTTTTTTTACGATGCTCTAGTCGCAAAATGGATTTTTCGCCTGAAAATTAACCCGCTTCCCTGCAAATAGAGAAAATCCACTTTTTTGGACAGAACTACCCTGTCGTTCATAAATTCAGCACCACGTCCTGAAGAACAAGGTTTTCTTTAAGAAAAATAGTGGATTTTTTTATTCTCACCATTAATGACGAGGTATTCCGAGGTGCTGGATAAAAACGCGCGGTCATTTTACAGCTGAACAGACATAGCCATGTCTAACCGGGTTAAAATGAATGTAATTCACAGGTATGAAAGTGTTGGAGTTCGCTCCTCTCCTCAACCTACTGCGATTAAATCGTAGGGTGGAATAGCTTTAGCGTTTT
>CAYLNS010000044.1:13495-15554 GCA_964385115.1 uncultured Methylomarinum sp. | reverse complement strand
TGCCTTATCGCTTTGGAGAAGGAGATAAGCTGCGAAAACTTTTGGAACAATTAATAATCATGAGTAATGGGCTATTGCAGTTGAGCCGGCATGTGCTAAACCAACTGTCTACGCATCAAAGCTGTCAATACATCTCTTCGTCCATCAATCACCATCAGAACATAGACATCTTGCTTATCAATACGATAGATTATTCGATAGACAGACGTTATAACTTGCCGATAACGGGTGGTATTGGTGATACTTAATTCTGTTGGCACACTGCCCCGCTCAGGGAAATGCGCCAAATTACCAATGGTTGTTTTTATGTCATTGAGTATCTGTTGCGTCACCCTATCATTCACTTGCATCAGATAATAATCATTAATGGCTTGCAGATCATTAAATGCGGCTTGAGTCAGATGAACGTTATATTTCAATCAAGACCTCTACGCTTTCTTAATTCCGAAAAGGCATCATCGATTGAGACTAAATGCCCTTGCTCAATGTCTTTCTCACTTTGCGCAATCATTTTTAACATGGCTAAAGTTTCCTGGGTTTGTTCATATTCCTGGACAGACTGGACAACCATCGCAGCCTCACCATTTTGCGTAATAAGGTAAGGCTCGCCATTAGATTTCAATTCCTCGGCTACTTTTGCTGCATTTGCTTTTAAGTAACTGATGGGCTTGGTGTTTTTTGATAGTTTCATGAGTCAAATTCTCAGTACGTTAATCAGTCTATATAGAGTTCTTATATAGACCGACTATACCCGCTTTACCGTTAACAATCCACAGCCAAAGGCTTTGGCAGGCCCTATGCCTGTTTGGAACAATGCTGAAAAAGCATCCGGGTCTGTAATGCGTGATATGCCATCAAACAGCACGGGCTGTATTTTGCCGCTCCGATTTTCTTTGGTTTTCCGAAAATATAAAATCGGCTCAGGTTGAATGATGAGTGTTTCCAATTGAGCAATACCCTGTAATTTACGCTCCAACCAGGCTTGCTGCTGTTCTTCATGAATCAGAGGAACCCGTACTGTTTTGGTATAGGTTTTACCTTTTTTCTCAACTGTGCCCTTACGACTATCCTTAATCGTTTTAACCGGATTGGCACGCAAACGGAAACGTAACCGTTGGCCTGATGAAAAAACAGGATTGTATTCACGCCAATCCAAAATAACGGGACTATCTTCTGATTGTTGCGGACGAATCATTGATTGCATCAAAATATGTGTGCCTATCCCTCTTTCTAACTGCTCGACACGATATAAAAAATTCCGTTGCTCATCCCCACGTTCTGGATACAGTTTCCATAAGGCTTGATGCAGGTGATAACTGTTTTTGCTTAAACGCCACGGGATATGAATTTTACTCAGATACATGCATTTCTCCTTTTACCCGGCTCATATAGACCATTCGGCTGGAAAATTGTCTTGGCTGATGAATAATCGGCACGTCGCGTTTTTTCAATGGAATCGCCTCTTCACTGTATTCTTCGCTATAAATCCTTGCGACGACACCGTCCTGATTTAAAGCATGTACAGCATTTTCAGCAGATACCTTCTTAGCCAACAAAGGCCTGGTTAAAGGGCAACTGCGTCGTCCAAGAAAGGGGGTATAAACAGGCCGTTTTAAAGCCTGTTCAATGTCTGATAGTGTTACCTCAGCCTGTTCCAAAGACCAGAGCGCGACCGTAAAAATTGCATCCTGCCAATATTCTCGCCATGTCTGGATGGTGTTGTCATGGCTTTTCAGCCCCTGGTAAGCAACACGGGCATCTTTAACGGTGTGGTAATCGGTCATTTTTATGCCTTGTTGATCGACACGAACCGCAAAGGCGACACTACTGGCTAATGCTTGTTGAGATTCTCTATCCGTTCGGTCAATACCCAAACAGGCACCTAACAGTCCCAGTAATGCGCTGCGTCCGGGAAACAATTCTGCTGGCCTTAGACCTTCAAACGTTTCCTTGCCCCATGCCTGCATCGGGCCTTGTAGTTTAATGATTAAATGTTCACGCTTTGCCATTATCACGTACCCAGCCTTCCAATTCAGGTAATGACGGTTTTGATTCAATC
>CAYLNS010000044.1:10855-13395 GCA_964385115.1 uncultured Methylomarinum sp. | reverse complement strand
GCCATTATCACGTACCCAGCCTTCCAATTCAGGTAATGACGGTTTTGATTCAATCTCGTCCGGCAACTCACGTTGTTCCAGTGAAAACTCGGCACATCGTTCTTGCAGTCCATAACCTTTATGAACCTTATTCCAGTACTCGTTCAGCGCGTGCATGGACGGTTCACGGAAACCGCCATTCCGTGCCGGTTTTATGGGTTCTTCAAATGCATTGGCCAATGAAACTGGCTGACTGGAAAAACTGACCAGAGCAAGGTCGGCAAGGTTATGGGCAGCAAAGCTTTGCTGCTTGGCGCTTGGAACTTCTGTGGCCAGCATATGCAGGACATGCGCTGCAATATCCAGTGCTTTTGCCCGGCTTTCAGGTGTTTCTTCGCTTTTCATATCAGGTAATAATCCTAAATTAACCTGTAACTGTTTTAAATTCAGGCTGGCATAGCGATAAAAAACACCTGAAGAAAACTCCTGGGTATCCAGATGTCCTGAACCCTGTTCCTGCAAATCATCCACAGCGGTAAACCAGTCAATATCCGCATCCACGGTATGGGTGGTAATCGCATGGGCTACGGCCAAGGCTCCGTCAATTTTGCCGATTTCACTCATTAAGCCGGATGTCGCCATTCTGCCAGACAATGCAATATCCAGCCCTTTAGCTAAAGCCTGGCGAAACGCTGTGCTGTCCTTTTCAATCTGTTTCTTTAGTTTTTTAGGTTCAAGACCTTCAGCTTCTAATTCCTTGACTTGCTCACAAAAATAAGCAACTTCTTCCATCACCCAAGGCGCAACAGCATCATTTTCTATTTTCGTTTCCGAATCCAGGTTTTTCCCACTGATAAGCTCAATGGTTTTTGCAATTAAATCTTCATCAAACCGGTCACTTAATGCCTTGATTGCATGTTCTTTCAGATTATTTTTATCGGGGTCCCAAAGATGCTTGGTTCTCACACTGGGCTCACCTAAATGCTGACGATAATAATCACTGTGCCGCATGGTGCGTTTTAAACTTTGACTGGATATTCTGACACGGCGTTTGCCACCAAAAAAAGCGGATTTTTGCATATTCATGTCATCACGATTCAGACAAGATGGGCTGTGTGAAATCAAGATATGGAAATTGATGAAGTTTTCGTTCATGGTTCACTCCTTGTTTAAGCAGTCGCTTTAGTTTTAGCGTTGGTTTGATAATAAAAAAAATCTTCGAGTAATTGGCGTTTATACAAATCGTTCCAAAAATACAGCGTTTTTGCCATTTTCAGCCAATCCACCGTTGGGCTGGCCAGCTTTAATAGCCGTCGTAATTGAATAAGATCATTCGGTTCTTGAGAACGAATCACCATAAACAGGCGTTTCTCGTTAATGTTGGCTTTCGCCAGAGCCTGGCCTAATGAATCACTATCAGGGATATGCGTAATCAACGGCAAACAAAAAATGATCCGCTGCATTGAAGGGCTGGCGTGTTCACCTTGCAATAAACGGTAAAAAGCGGGAATTTCGATCAAATCATCAGGATTGGCAACCCGTTTTAATTCCGCTTTTGGGCCGGGTTTTAATTGTTGATACCGTTCATAAAGCGCCACAAAATCAGGCAGCTTGTTTTCAGTTTTTGTCATGTGTTTCTCCTTCAGGCTCCAGGTCTTTCATGGATTTGTGTAATGAACGCCGTGCCATTGCCAAGGCTTTGATCATTTTGGGTTCTTGTTGATAGGGTTCAGTTGCCTGGTCAAACAAATTCTTAACGATAGTTTTAAGTTGTTGCTTTAATTGTGTAAGGTCTTCATCAGGCTGTTCAAAATGAACTGAAGCAAAACGGGTATGCAACAAGCCTTCTGTTTGTTGGTAATAGTTGGCTTCAACCGGATCGCATAAATTCACACCTGACCCATGCACTTTATCTTTTATTCCTACTGCAAATAGATAAAGTGCTTTGCGTAATGCTTTTTTGTATTCCAGGCCATAATGAATAATTTGTTGAATCACCTCACCATGCTCATGCCATCCTTGCGCTAAACTGAATAATTCATGACGCCGTTCTAATATAGTGGCTTGATTATTCCGATAACCACCGATAATAAGCTGTAATTTTGCAGAGGCTATAAATGTTCTGGCTTGCTGAATAATCGGGGCGGCTTGCTGCCCTTCTTTGTCTGATTGTCTATCAATCAATAATCGGCTCATATGCGTCCATGTCGGTGCGGTCGTCGTAAATGACGGAAATTCTTCTTTCTTTTTTTTAATGCTGAATGTACGGGATGATAGTGGGTGAGGCCACACGCCTTCTATAGTGTATCCAAACTGCTCTTTCTTGAATCCATCATAAACAGTTTCTTTCAATCCACAACAACTGCAAATATCCAATTTATTACTAGAAAAAAGTTCATAACGTGCTGGTTGCCACAGTAATCCACGGGCTAAACCAATT
Source organism: uncultured Methylomarinum sp. (assembly GCA_964385115.1). Taxonomy (GTDB): domain Bacteria; phylum Pseudomonadota; class Gammaproteobacteria; order Methylococcales; family Methylomonadaceae; genus Methylomarinum. The sequence goes on along the minus strand of CAYLNS010000044.1, from coordinate 10,976 downwards.
TCAGAAACAGATATTTTTTCTCTTGCCTTAACAAGCTTTATATAGTTAGGTGGCATATCCCTGGTCTCATCGTACCAAGGCATCACACGGTTTAATGTTTCCTCAGTCAAAACATTAAGCC
>CAYLNS010000044.1:0-10755 GCA_964385115.1 uncultured Methylomarinum sp. | reverse complement strand
TCATCGTACCAAGGCATCACACGGTTTAATGTTTCCTCAGTCAAAACATTAAGCCAGATTGTTTCTCGCAAATTTCTTCCCTGTATTAACAAGGTGATGGGTGTGCTTCCTCTTAAGCCAGCTTTGAATCCACCCAAATTACCCCCGCCTACATTAGGGCAATTATTTGCGGAATTAAATAACGCAATGGCTACACAACCTGAACATAAGTTATCAGCAAGCCCCATTTCATTAACAAAAACTTTATTCTCTCCACCAGATAATCCAGCCATTAACTTATCCATTGGCGTGGGCTCTTTTGCCTTAACCCCCCTGAACTGCATAAACGGCGTTTCCGGGTGTTCCAAATCAAACCAGTCCAATTTACCTTGTATCGCTGTTTGGTAATCATCCTGGGCAAGTGGTTGTTTTACATAATGGCCTAATTCCCGTTTATTTTCTGGCGTAAACAAAACCTGGGTGATCGTACATAATAATTGCAAACAAGCCAGTTCCATATCATCACGCGGCAAGCAAATCTCGCCTGTTTTTTCACCACAGAGCAATTGTTGCAGGGTGATTTTTTCAAAATGCCCTTTTTCCTGAATGGGAATCCAGGGATCAGTTAATAAATTCATTATTTCTCCTCAGATTGTTTGGTTCTCGATAATCCGGTATCTGGATGATAAGTAAAAATATACTCCCCTATTTGACAGACAAATCGCTGATCGGATGCTGGCTCCATAGCTAACCAAAGAATGTCATCCGAATCGGCTTCACCCAGTTGGCCATGATTGCCCCAATTGGCTGGCACCGCCACTGCATTCAGATTTAAAGCTTCAGGACGTTCATTTTCATCCAGTTGACTAAACACTTTTCCATCCAGCAGGCATTTTTCACCTTGACCATTCAAATAACAGGGAACCAGATTCAGGCTCATTTCACCATCGCGCGTCAATACCGTGATGTGGTTGTCATCATCAGACAATGCTTTCATTGAACTTCTGACTAATTGCTTTGCCGTCATTTGACTCGCATAGCTTTCATCTTTAAATTTTTCATAACTGCGGATTACACTTTCGGGCTCAGTTTCCCAGTCTTCTTCTTGATAAACCTTTTCAATCCATGTCCGATAGGCATCAGGAAAACTCACTTTATGATATTTGTTAAGAAGCTGTTCGGTACGCCACAAGATTCGACTATTTCCATAGATAAGTTCATGCAGTTCATAGTCGCCATTGTCGGGTAATAACACGGTACAACAAGGCTTTTGATAATTTTTCGGCCTGTCATGCGGGTGCCGGTGTAATCTGCCCATCCGTTGAAATAACAGGTCAACGGGGCAAAGCTGGGTAATTAACCAATCAAAATCCAAATCCAGAGACTGTTCAACAACCTGTGTAGCAATCAATAAGTGGCCTTGCTTGCGAATGTGTTGGGAATCAGGATTTGGACCAAACAGGTTCAATACGGTTTGTTCTTTCCGTTGTCTGTCTGAAAAGGTAAAGCGTGAATGAAACAACAAGAGCTGATCTTTTTTAAACTGTTGTGTTTCTGTAATAATCTCCAAAATAACTTGATAGATCTCCTGTGCATCCGCTACCAAATTACAGACCAGGCAAACCTGAGCCCCTTCAGAAACTGCATCAATAAGCCGTTGGTAAAAAACCTCATCCGGCATACAATGCGGTGTGGCTAATCGTTCCAGATTCACTGTTGTTATTGGCGGCTGTTGTTCTGGGTCGTCTGTTAAATCAAAAAAATGTATTTGTTTATCATATAAAGTTGTGATTAAAGGATAGGCCAGATTTTGTTTATCTTCTTTTAAATTACAGTTCCAGGATTTTGCAAGCTGTTGCTTTTGATGGCTTGGCAAGGTCGCTGATAATAAAATGGCGCTCCCTCCGGCAAGGCATTGTTGTTCCAGCACGGCATCCAACAAGCCATACATATAGCTGTCGTAGGCGTGGACTTCATCAATAATCAATACACTACGCCCTACCCCAAACCCCCGTACAAACTTGTGTTTTACAGGCAATACCGAAACCAATACCTGATCGATGGTACAAACCCCTATTTGGCCCAGAAAAACTCGTTTTCGACTTTGTGACAACCATTGTCCACACTGTACCCAGGCTTCTTCTTTTCCTTGTGCTGGCTGGGCTTCACAAGCTTGTTTCAGATTGATAAATTGCGGTTGATATTTTGCTCTGCCATGCGCTAATACAACATTGGTTTTGTTATCAAAAAGCAATGGCGCTGCCTTTTCTAAGCGCTCAAGCATGGCATTGGCTGTCGCCTGTGTCGGTAAGGCAAATACAATACTGTCAGCAAGCCCTAGTGCCAATAATTGCCAGGCATAGGCTAAAGCCGCTTCTGTTTTGCCCGAGCCGGTAGAGGCTTCAATTAACGTGAGACTTTGTCGTTGAGGTAAATCGTTACACAGAAGTTGAATTTGTCTGGGCGCATGCCCCTTTAGCAAGGGTTTAATATCTTGATAGGGCTTGATTTTGCCGATTACACCGGCGGCTTCCAATGCCTTATCCGCAATATTTTTGCGCCGTTCATACCATTCAGAAAGGTTATTGCTGGGGCGAGAATCGTATTGAAAAAAGTCCGATGACCCCAACCAGTCGCAAACAGAACAAAAGCCTGCCAGCATGCTTGCAAAACTTTGTTGATTGTCAGTTATTTCAAGGAGTGGCGGTGTATTATTCAATCCTAACCCAGCCGGGCTGAGAAATTGTTTTTCCAGGTATTCCAGCCAGTGTTGACGTGCCAGTTTAAATATTTTTCTTATTGCATCCGGCACATTATTCAACTGATATTCATCACTTTCTTTTTCATAATCGTCAGGTATCACGCCATGATGACCCATGACAGGAGCCAGCCATGAAAACCAGGCTTGCCAGTCGTCATTATCATCAAAGTCGAAAAATTCATCATTGGCAAACCGTTCCTGATTATCCTGATAAAACCAATACAATCCCGCCGGGCCATGATTGTATTGCTTAATAGCCAAACCCGTAATTTTGACCTCGCTGTGATTTATTGCCGGATTAACAAGCTTCCATACTTCAGGCGCTTTGCGCTGGAAACGTAAGTCAAATTTACCGTAATCATGCAGAGCAATAAAAAACAGTGTCCAGGCTTTAGTTTGTTCCTCTGACAAGTCCGTGCCTTGTTGAAAACAGCGCCGGATATTCGGGCTTTGCTGCCACCAAATTTCAGCGACCGCCGCCACATCCAGACAATGATAAGGCAGAAGATGATAGTTTTTATCGCCATCTTCTTGTGCTCGGGCTTTGCCCCAGTAACGATAATATGCTGGTATTTTCATAAGTCAATATTGCCTGTCTCTTTGGAGTAAATATTTGTTATCGCATTTGTTGGGAGTAGCTGCTTTAAAGACTTTATCCAGCACCTCAAAAATACCTTGTCATTAATGCAAGGATGAAAAGGTGCACTCTTTTCTTTAAAGAAAACCTTGTTCTTCAGGATGATGAGGTGCTGGACTTATTCATGTTTGATTCAGCTTACCCTAGAGACAATCTTGAGTTCCAAAAAATAATTAAACATAAAGGTATAAAAAATGAGTTTGCTATCCGAATTTAAAGAATTTGCTGTAAAAGGTAATGTTGTCGATATGGCGGTCGGTATTATTGTCGGTGCCGCTTTTGGCAAGATTGTTTCGTCGTTTGTTAAGGATATTATCATGCCGCCTATTGGTGTGCTTGTCGGTGGTGTGGATTTTTCTGACCTTGCTGTCACCTTGCAGGAAGCCACCGATAAAGCTCCGGCTGTAGTCATGAAATATGGTGTTTTTATTCAGAATATTGTCGATTTTATTATTGTCGCCATGGCTATTTTTCTGGCCGTTAAAGTGGTTAACAGCTTAAAGAAAAAAGAAGAAGAGGCGCCTAAAGAGCCACCTAAACCTTCTAACGAAGAAGTTTTGTTGACTGAAATAAGAGATTTGTTAAAAAACAAATAAATCCAGCACCTCATCCTAAAGGATAAGGTTTTCTTTAAGGAAAAGGTGCAGGATAAATCTTTTTTCTGTGCTTTCTGTTTCACAGAAGAGAACAAAGATACTGACGCAATCCTTCTGCGTCAGTATCTGATTTTACTCATCCTCAATTGTTTCAATCCAGCGGCAACGCTGTTTCACAATCTGTGCGGTATTGTTGTTCCCAATCCCTTTTGCAATCAGCCCGACAACTCTGTCATCACTGTCGTAGCCAATATGAGCCTCAACCGGGTTAGCCAGGGTTCCCAGTCCAAAAATATTATAAATCGGCGCTACATTAATGCTGACATTGGTGACTTCGATACACAACCTGGAATCCAGGTATTGACTGACAAACTCAGGCGGAATGGCATAGCTTAATAAGTCGTTGGGGTCGCTAAAGGCGATGATAGGCGTCTTCTTCAAGAACCGTTCGCCATATTTACTGCCCTGTGGGGTACAGTATTCATCCTGTTGATGATTGATCTGCGGCTGCTTACGTCCTAATTGTAGCATTGGCAACTGATTGGACATCATGTAAATGGGAATGGTTTTTTGCCTGAATGCAGCGACCAGTCCCTGACTGGCTGATTGATTATCCCCTAATAGAGATGCAATGCGTTGCAGGCCGTCAATCACTATCCTGCTGCCCAGACTGTGGGAGACAAAGGCAAAACTGTCGTTATTAATCGAATCCAGTTGTCGGGGTAAACAGACCTGATGCTCATCATCCGGTAAGGATTTCCAGTCGCTGTTAATCATCCAGCACAATGACTGGGCAAAGGAAACAAGAATATCTTCGCGCTTTTCGCCCAGATAAATAATCGGGTCGGGGCCGGTGTCATTGGAGAATTTCTTTAATAAATCATTCACCTCAGCCCTTCTGTAAGAGTATTCACCGGAATTATCATAGGATAAAACCTGTTTATCCTGGGCGGTAATTTCAGACCAGGTTAATTCATAAAACAGCAATTCCTGTTGATGTGATTTATCTAAAAAACGGCTGATTCTAAGATTCCCCAGTTTCTTTTTTTTATTTGCCGAATCGGTCAGGTGAATATTTTTATGGGAAGAAGTTGTGACGGTTAAATTCAACTCTCTGGCCAGTTTTTCCAGAAACTCTGTTGAATACCCGGGTTGATGATTCCCCACACCATGAACCATCAACACTTTCATTTTTTTATCAGGCTCGTCCAGATGAGGCTTCAATCCACTAAAACCAGCCCCTCTAATCTCACATAACCGGGTATCGGCGCTTTCCTGCTTTTCAAGTATTGCTTCGGTTACCCCACGGCCAAAACTTGAGCAACCTGAATTGATGAGCGTCATTGTGCCGAGCATGTATACCAATAAACTTTTTTTCATCTATACTACTCACAATAGATATAAGAATACCCCGTATAATAATTCCTCTCTAACTTTAATAGCAATATATTCATGATCAGAATCGCTGTAACTAAAAAATATCTTTTAGCGTTATACCTGTTCTGTTTTCCACTGCAAAACCTTTTTGCCCAGGACCTGATGGAAATTTATCAGTTGGCATTGGAAAATGAACCTGAATACAAAGGCAGTTATTTGAATCAGTTTGCCGCGGCTGAAAACAAATCACAAAGCATAGCCCGAATGCTGCCGAACATCTCTGTTCAGGGGAATAGTTCCAGAGACCGATTAAACAGTAAAAAAAGAACTTTTCAGGGTTCTGGTGTGCAGAATTACTGGACGCATAAATTTGCTGTTAATTTTAATCAGCCGGTTTTTCATTGGGAGCACTGGGTACAACTCAGTCAGTCTGAAAACCAGATAGCCCAGGCCGAGGCACAATTCCAGGCGGAGTCACAGGCATTAATGCTGAAAATTGTAGAAGCCTATTTTAATATTTTATCGGCACAAGATACTTTGGAATTTGCCAAGGCGGAAAAACGGGCGATTGGCAAACAGCTGGAGCAGGCCAGGCAACGCTTTGAAGTCGGGCTGATTGCCATTACTGATGTACATGAGGCCCAGGCTGCATTTGATGAATCTACGGCCAATGAAATTGAAGCCGATAATGAGCTGGATAATCAAAAAGAAAACCTGCGTGAGCTGATTGGTTATCATGAAAAAGCACTGAATCCACTGGCTGCGGAAATCCCCCTGCAACAGCCTGAACCCGCTGACCTGGAGGCCTGGGCAAAAAATGCGGAAATGAACAACTTTAAAGTCATAGCCCAGCTCAATCAAACTGAATTCAGCCGCAAGACTATTGCCCTGCAACGCAGCGGCCATTTGCCGACACTTGATATTGTCGCCAGCTATGGTGTCAGTGATGTTAATAGTACCTTTGGACTCAGGGGTGATACCCAGAGCGTGGGATTACAGCTTAATGTGCCTATTTTTGAAGGGGGCGGGGTTTATTCACGCACCAAACAGGCGGAATTTGAATTTAGAAAAGAAAAGCAAAACCTGATAAAGGTTAAAAGAACGGTTATCCGCGATGTTAAAAATGCCTATCGTGGTGTACTGTCCAGCATCAGCCGGGTCAAGGCATTAAAAGCTGCCGTTACATCCGCCATCAGCGCCCTGGAAGCCACTGAGGCGGGTTTTGAGGTGGGTACCCGCACTATGGTGGATGTATTGACTGAACAGCGTAATCTTTACCGGGTAAAAAGAGATTATGCCCGCAGTCGTTATGACTATCTGGTCAATGCCATCCGCCTGAAAAATGCCGCCGGCAATCTGTCAGAAAATGATTTACAACAAATCAATCAGTTCCTGACAGAGTCTTCTTCATAAAGGCTTTAATGCAGAAACCAGCGCATTGACCTGTTGCCGGTAAGTTAAGGATATTTCCTGAAAACCATGTTCTGCCAGTTGTTTTAAAGCGGGTGTTTCCCGCATCACATGGTTTTCAGATTCATCACTGAATAAATGAATAATCCAGTGCTCCAGAATGTCCAATCGCTTCAGCCTGGATAACACCTCAAAATAGCCGTGTACTTCCTGTTGAGTCAGACGGGTATGTTGAGTGATATCATCCAGCGCATAACGGTCGCCATTGACAAACAGACCACCCGGTTTTAATACACGATATATTTCGGCAATCACTTCCCGGCGGTAAGAATGTTCAAAGTTATGCAATGTATAGGCGGAAGCAACAATATCGAAATTGTTATCTGGCTGACTTTTCAATGCTGACAGAGCATCCTCCAGCAAAAAATCCAGCCTGCCTTGCTGCTGCCAGGCTTTTAAGGACTGCCGCGCCTGCTTTTGCATGGTTTCTTCCTTGTCGACACTCAGAATGTCCAGATTTTCTACAGCCGACAATAACGCCAGTGTCGTGATTCCGGTTCCACCCCCTAATTCAAATATCTGCGGATGAGTCTGCCCGGTCTGCTGACAGTATTCAGCCACACGCACTCCCACCAGGCGGCTCATTTCTGCGGCTAACGGACAAATCTGTTTTAATAAATCATAGTCCTGGCCAATAATGCCTGAAAACAGGGCATCGTAATTTTCGACTCTAGTCATCAGGCATTATTCTTTTTCTGATCCAGTTTTTTTTGATAGGCAGCCAGTTGTTCCTCGGTAGCTTTTTGCTGATATTTGTCTTTCCACTCACTGTATGGCATGCCATAGACTATTTCCCGGGCCTGCTCATAATCAATATCCACACCCTGCTCTTTGGCGCCTTCCACATACCATTTGGCCAGACAATTCCGGCAAAAATCCGCCAGAATCATTAAGTCTATGTTTTGCACTTCGGTATGTTTCTGCAAATGTTCAAGCAGTTTTCTAAAGGCTGCCGCTTCAAAATCGGTCGTATTTTTATCTGACATAGTATTCCTTGCAATAAAATTAGTTGAATCAATGCCTACGGGCATATACATTCGCGAATAAAACTTCTACAATTAGCACATATTCTAACAGTTCCTTTACCCAGTTGAACACGTGATTGCTCATGCAGATTCATAGCTCGTCTTTAACATTTCAGGCATTATCCCCGCCGGCGGCTTCGTCTGTCCCAAAACATGCCCCTGCTTTAAAGATTAAGGAACTAAATAGAAATATCCCTGACAAAGAGATTCAAAACAAATCTGGCGCGGCGGCTTCTTATCATGCTCAAACCGTTGAGGAAACAAATAAACCGCTGTCGCTTGTTAAATCAGCATTATTTGACGAAAAACTGGATTTTAAAACCCGTGAAGCTTTAAACGCTTATGTTAATGTTGCTCAACATTCTTTTATTGAACAATCTTCAGTCATATCCCGAATTGATTATTACATTTAACACCCCATCATTATGAAACAACTGCTCGAATTTATCCCGATTATCCTGTTTTTTATCGCCTATAAACTTTATGACATTTATGTGGCCACGGCTGTCGTCATTGTCGCGACAATTCTTCAGGTCGCATTTATGTGGTTTAAATATAAAAAAGTCGAAAAAATGCAATGGATTACCCTTGGCCTGATTCTGGTCATGGGCGGCGCCACCATCTACCTTCAGGATGAAAATTTCATCAAATGGAAACTGACCATCATTGAGTGGCTGTTTGGTATTGTCTTCCTGGGCAGTCAATTTGTCGGCAAGCAGCCGGTTGTCCAGCGCATGATGGGCGCAAATCTTGAATTGCCCGACAATATCTGGAAACGCCTGAATTTACTCTGGGCCAGTTTTTTTATCGGTGTCGGAACGCTTAATTTATATGTCATGCATGCTTATAATACCGACGACTGGGTAACCTTTAAGACGTTTATCGTCCCAGGGCTCATGGTTGTTTTTATCGTACTACAAATGATTTACCTTTATCGTTATTTACCTGAAACCGAGGAATAAAATCTGTGCTATACGCCATTATTTGTGAAGATGTCGAAAACAGTCTGCCCAAAAGACTGGAAGCTCGTCCGGCTCATATACAACGCTTACAAAACCTGCAGGACCAGGGCCGGCTTGTTCTGGCAGGGCCTTTTCCTGCAATTGACAGCGAAACACCGGGTGATGCCGGTTTTACCGGCAGCCTGATTGTTGCGGAATTTAACAATCTGGAAGATGCGAAATATTGGGCTGACCAGGACCCTTATTTAAAATCCGGCGCCTACAAAAATGTTTCTGTCAAACCCTTTAAGCAGGTATTCCCCCAATGACTGTCGACACAATCAAACAAAAATTAAATCAATCGCTAAATCCTGAATTAATCGAAATCATCGATAATAGTGCGGCGCATGCCGGCCATGCCGGTGTGCAAAGTGGTGGCGGGCATTATCATGTCACTATTGTTGCCGACGCTTTTACCGGTAAATCCCAGGTACAACGGCATCAACTCGTTTATCAGGCTTTGAGCGATTTAATGAAGCAAGAAATTCACGCTCTGGGCATTAACGCATTATCACCTTCAGAAAATACAAAAGGATCCAACACATGAAAAAATATTTAATTCCTGTTTTATTTGCCAGCACCACATTGTTGACAGGCTGTCTTGAACAACAGTCTTCTTCTAGCGCTAATCTGGCTTCAATTGTCAAAAAAGAAGATGCGGTAGCTGCTGTCAATGGCAAATATATTAGTAAAAAAGAACTGGATACTCTTAAGCAGGAAATTGCACGCCGTAGTCAGGGTCAACAATTCCCTGAGAAACAACTGGTTGAAGAATTAGTGCAAAGAGAACTTCTGGTCCAGGATGCTTTAAATAAAAAACTGGATCAATCCCCTGAGTTTATTGAAAAAATCAATACCGTCCGCAACTCATTGTTGTCTCAGATGGCTATTCAGGACTATATCAAGTCTCACCCGGTTACCGAAGCCGAATTAAAAGCCGAATATGAGGCCCAGGTCGGAAGCGGTGGCACTGAATACAAAGCCCGCCATATTTTGCTGAAATCAGAAGAAGATGCCAAAAAAGTGATTGCCGAACTGGATAAAGGCGCAGACTTTGTAAAATTGGCTAAAAGTAAATCCACCGGCCCATCAGGACCCCAAGGTGGTGATTTAGGCTGGTTTACCGCCGACAGAATGGTTGCTCCTTTCTCGGAAGCCGTGGCCAAGCTGGAAGATGGTCAATACACCAAAGAACCGGTTAAAACCCAGTTTGGCTGGCATGTTATTTTAAGAGAAGAATCCAGAAAACAAACGCCACCACCGTTTGAAGCGGTTAAAGAACAATTAAAACCAATTGTTCAGCGTAAAAAAATCCGCACCATGCTGGATAACCTGAAAAATCAGGCCAAGGTTGAAATCCTGCTGCCATCAGAAGCAGAAAAAGCACCGGCCGAATCAAAAGTTGAACAGGCTGTACAAGAAGCCAAAGAGACTGCTGAAAATGCAGCTGACAAGGCTGAAGAAAAAGCACAGCAAACCGACAAATAATACTATCGCGGGGGACGGCTGGATTTTTCGGCTTTCCCCGCGTCACTCGAATTCTTAACCCAGCCTTGTCATAGCAGAGCCATACAGCGACAAGATTATGTGATTGACTGCAAAGCCAGATTAATCGTCCCAGGCATTATTCCTGTCAGCCCATCTTAAACTGAGCCAATACCAGATTATCATTGGCACCATCATCGCCAACCAACTCCAGTCATCGATTAAAAACAGTTTTTTTATCCACTCATTGTCCTGAAAAAACAATGGCCATGGGATACAGTAAACTGTAAAAAGCACACAGGCCCAAATAAGAATCAAGGCAGCTTTACGAGAGTTTATACTTGAGAAGGCCAGAAATACCCACAGAGGTGTGTTATCTTTTTTTTCCATGTCCTGATTATCCTGTAATAAGACTTTAAATACG
>CAYLNS010000043.1:0-15649 GCA_964385115.1 uncultured Methylomarinum sp. | reverse complement strand
GTGGGAACCCACAACCATTGAATATGTTGAACACTAAAAGAGATTAATTATGGAAATTTATGATACAGAAGAAGAACAGGTTGAAGCGTTAAAACGCTGGTGGAAAGAAAACGGAACCTCAACCATAGCCGGTATTGTCATAGCCTTAGCCGCGATTGGCGGCTGGGATTACTGGCAGAGTTATCAAAAAGAACAGGCGCTGCAGGCCTCGGCATTGTTTGACCAGTTACTGAAAAGCAGTCAACTGGAGCAGCATGAAAATGTCGCAAAAATCAGCCAGCAGTTGACTGAAAATTATTCATCCACTGCCTATGCTGATTTGGCGAAACTGTTTTATGCCAAAGACCTTGTTCAGCAGGAAAAACTGGATGACGCCAAAACCGCATTACAGGCATTAATGGCTACTGGCGACAATGAATTGAAAAACCTGGCGCGTATTCGTCTGGTCCGTCTGCTGCTGGCCACGAAAGAATATGAAAAAGGTCTGCAGGTGATTGCCGAGGTTGATGCCTCAACCAGTGACGGCTTTTCCGGGATTTATGATGAACTGACCGGTGATTTGTATGTGGCTTTAGGGCGTCTGGCCGAGGCCAGAACTGCGTATAAAAGTGCGTTAAGATCCGGGCTTAATTCTCCGTTGCTGCAATTTAAAATGGATGATATTACTGCAGCCGAAGTGATTGATGTGCAAATCAAATAACGCAGACAAGCATTGAAAATTTTTATGCATACCCACTTTAGAAGTCTGTTTTTTGTCGGAGCGATGGTCGCTATCACCCAGCTTTCCGGCTGTGCGGCATTGGATGCAGGAAAAGACTTCGCATCCGGCGCATTTTATTCCATGTTGGGAGGTAAAGATAATTCCCAGCCACCCGCCAAGCTGATTGAATACCAGCCGGAGCTGGAAATTACCGAGCTTTGGAACGCACAGGTCGGTTCCGGAACCAATGGGCAAAAGCTGGAGCTGGGCATTGCTATCAGTTATGGAAAATTATTTGTTGCCGACAGTGATGGCCTGATTCAGGCACGGGATGCTGCTACGGGTGATTTAGTCTGGGAACAGGAAACTGATTATGCTTTTTCCGCAGGTCCTGGCGTGGGTAATGAGACCTTGGTTATGGGTGGCAGCCGTGCCAATGTGGCAGCGTTTAATATTGAAAACGGCGAAAAAATCTGGACAGCAAATGTTTCAAGTGAAGTATTGGCCGTTCCGGTAATTGCAAATAATATTGTCATTATCCGCACCATCGACGGCAAAGTATTTGCATTGGATGAAAAAAACGGTAAACAACTGTGGGTTTTTGAGCGCGATGTGCCGGCGCTCAGCATACGCGGTCTGAGCCGACCGGTTATTGTTGAAGGCAGCGCAGTGGTCGGTTTTGCCAATGGCAAACTGGCGGCCTTGCGCTTAACCGACGGTAAACTGATGTGGGAAGCAACTGTTGCCATTCCCAGCGGGCGTTCTGAGGTGGACAGGCTGGTGGATTTGGATGCGGATCCGGTGGAATCAGATGGTGTGATATTTGTTTCCAGCTATCAGGCTGGCACAGCGGGTGTGTTGGAAGTTGACGGTGATATTCTTTGGCGTAATGAAAATGTTTCATCAGCGAGTGGCATGAGTGTTGATTGGCGATATCTTTATATCACCGATACCCAAAGTCAGGTCTGGCAGCTGGATCAGCGTAATGGCGCTTCATTATGGAAACAGGATGAGTTATTAAACCGGCAATTGACCGCACCACGTGTCTATCAGGATTATGTTGTGGTCGGTGATTTTGAAGGATATGTGCACTGGCTGTCCTATAGTGACGGCCGGCAGATGGCCCGTACAAAACTGACCGGCAGTGCAATTGAAACCCAGCCCGTGGTCGTTGATAAAACAGTCTATGTCTATGCCAAAGACGGGACTTTGGCCGCTTTTCAGGTAACGGAGAAATAATGCTACCGGTCATTGCTTTAGTGGGTCGACCCAATGTAGGAAAATCCACGCTTTTTAATTATTTAACCCGGAGCCGTGAGGCCCTGGTTGCCGACTATCCCGGACTGACCCGGGACCGGCAGTATGGCCGTGTCAAAAGAGGCAAACGGGATTGTCTGGTGGTCGATACCGGCGGTATTGTAGATGATAAGGACGGTATAGACAGTTTTGCCCGGAAACAGGTAGAGATTGCATTGCAGGAAGCGGATGTAGTGTTTTTTATGGTTGATGCCAGGGCCGGTATCAATGCCTCTGATCAGGTGATTGCAGAGTCATTACGTCGGCTGGATAAACCCGTGGTGCTGGTGGCCAATAAAACGGATGGTATTAATGCCGAAATTGCCGTATCTGATTTCTTTTCACTGGCGCTTGGAGAGCCGGTGTCTATTGCTGCCTCGCATGGCCGGGGGGTGCGGGAATTGCTGGCAAGAATTGATGATTTAATACCGGAAACGGAAGAACCGCAGGAAACCGAGGATGAATCCGGTATTTCCATTGCCGTTGTCGGCCGGCCCAATGTCGGTAAATCCACTCTGGTTAACCGCTTGCTGGGCGAAGAGCGGGTTGTGGTCTTTGATGAAGCGGGGACCACCCGTGACAGTATATTTATTCCATTTGAACGCAACGGGCAGAAATTTACCCTGATTGATACTGCCGGAATGCGGCGCAGGGCCAAAGTCTCGCTGGTCGTGGAAAAGTTCAGTATTATCAAATCATTGCAGGCTATTGAAAAAGCCAATGTAGTGATTTATCTGATTGATGCCCGCGAAGGTATTACCGAACAGGATGCCCATTTGCTGGGACTGATTCTGGAAGCGGGCCGGGCTTTGATTATCGGCCTGAATAAATGGGATGGAATCAGTCCAGAGCAAAAGGATTTAATCCGCAAGCAAATTGATATTAAACTTCCGTTTCTGGATTTTGCCGAAAAACATCCAATTTCCGCCCTGCATGGCAGCGGTGTCGGCAAGCTGTTTGATGTGGTACATGAGTTATACGATGCCGCTATGCTCGATATGTCGACTCCTGTACTGACAAGAATCTTAAAAGACGCGGTGGATGCCCATCAGCCACCTTTGGTCAGAGGCCGCAGAATCAAACTGAAATATGCTCATCAGGGTGGGCGCAATCCGCCGGTTGTGGTTATTCACGGGGTGCAGACAGATGCCCTGCCAGGAGCGTACCGGCGTTATCTGATGAATTATTACCGTGAACAGATGGGTTTGAAAGGGACGCCGATTAAACTGGTATTCAAGTCACCGGAAAATCCATTCAAGGGACAGAAAAACAAACTGACTGAACGGCAGTTAAAAAAACGTAAACGCCTGGTTAAATTCAGTAAAAGAAAATCATAATTATGGCAACAATAACATTTCAAGGTAAAGAAATTCATACCTGTGGGGAATTGCCGGCAGTCGGCAGCCCGGCACCGGATTTTCAATTAGTCAGCACCCGGCTGAAGGAAATGTCTTTAAAAAACTATGCCGGCAAAAAGAAAGTGCTGAATATTGTACCAAGCCTGGATACACCTACCTGTCAAATATCCACGCGGAAATTCAATCAAAAGGCGGGCAAACTTGAAAATACCGTAGTGTTGACCATCTCAGCCGATTTGCCGTTTGCCCAGAGTCGCTTCTGTGAATCGGAAGGCCTGAAAAATGTGATTCCACTTTCCTGTTTCCGTTCCGACTTTGCCAAAGATTATGGTGTGGAACTGACCGATAGTCTGTTAAAAGGGCTGACTGCCAGAGCAGTTTTAATTTTGGATGAAGATAATACTGTAGTTTACCGGGAATTAGTATCTGAGATAGCCGAAGAGCCTGATTACGAACAGGCATTTGAGGCGCTTAAGACTATCAAATAGTCGGCTGTTTAAAGCAATATTTATCAGGGGACAGGGAATTATTCGTACAGTTTTAAGCTGATAAAGTGTCAGTTTAAATCAACGATATTTCCTTTTTCATCAAAGGAGACAGACACAAAGTTCTTTTTTTGATAAATCTGCAATAGAGAACTGTCAACGCCAAAAAACTCGGCCTGATCTTGCAGGGTAATGGTTTGGGGCTTGGATCGTCTGTCTTTCCCTTTAAAGCGCATAAAATTATAAGCGGCCCAAATTGCAAGGCTTCCTCCCATAATGGCAACAATGACCAGGAAGCTAATAAAGTCTTGAATGACCTCTTTATAACCTTCCAGGGTAAACATTTCAAAGTAAACCAGGTGGTAGCCAAAATACCAGGCAAGTAGTGTGGCCACTGGAACCCATAGAAAAAACCAGATAACCCAGAAAATAAAAGTCAGAATAAAAGATGAATACCGTTGCCATAAGGACTGCATGGACGGGGAATTGATGATTAAGTCTTTCATCTGACTCCTCTATCAGGGCTAACCCATGTGGCCCGTTTTCCTTTCTTTTTGGAGATGGCTTTTAACATGCCAAAAACCGTAGTAAATACACTGATAATCCAGTAAATCATCGGATACCAGATAACCCAGAAATAATTTTTCCCGATGCCTCTTTCATAGCGACCATCAATAAACAGGCTGATGGCAAATTGCAATAAACAGGTCAGTCCCAGTAATACCCCGCCCCAGCTGGGGAGTAAGGTGGGTACTTTTAATGGTTCAGGGAGATCAACAAAATAGCCTAGTGCCCAGAGAGTAAAGGTTATCACCATCGTGTAAGCCCAGAAAATACTGATCAGATATTCCAGATAAACCATCCACATACGGCGGGATACCCAAAGCCCCAGTTTTTTAAAATATTTCAGCAGTACTTCCATGCCACCCTGAGCCCAACGCAAACGCTGTTTCCATAAGCCGGTCAATGTCTCGGGCATTAATATCCAGCACAAGGCATTTGGCTCATAGCGAACATCCCAGTGGTCGAGTTGTAATTTCCAGCTGATATCAATATCTTCAGTCACCATGTCATTGCTCCAGTAACCGACTCGGTGTAAAGCGGATTTACGAAAGCCGGCAACAACGCCGGAAACGGTAAAGACACGACCATAAATTCTCTGAGCTCGTTTAATCAGGCCGATAATAGCTGAAAATTCACCGACCTGTATTTTTCCAAGTAATGTGGTGCGGGTTCTGATACGGGGGTTGCCGGTGACAGCGCCAACTCTTGAGCCGGTCATGAAATGTTTCATCATCCAGGCAACGGCTTCGGGAGCAAGCAGGGCATCACCATCAATACACACCAAAAATTCATGTGGGGATAACAGTGCGGCGGTATTTAATGCTGCCGCTTTCCCCTGGTTACTGGTCAGGTTGATGACTCTGATTTTGTCATGGCTCTCGGCCAGATTGTTAAGGATTTCAAGTGTGTTGTCGGTACTGCCGTCATTGACAGCAATGATGTCAAAGGCAGGATAATTTTGCTGTAATAAAAATTCTATGGTTTCTTTAACATTATCACCTTCGTTATGGCAGGGGACAACAATTGAAACAGCGGGATAATGAGCCAGTTTCGGTATTTCGCCTTCTTTGTATGGGTCTTTTCTTTCCCAGTGGAAATAATAAATGAGTGCGCCGATTATCCACAAATAAGCCATAAACAATGGATAAAAAAAGGCAAAATCCAGTAAAAAATGGAAGATATTCAGATACAGCCAGTCCAACCAGGAATACAATTGAGCGATCAGCTTTATTGCCAGTTCACTGCTTGAATCTGCCAGATCAGTCAGGATGATTTTCCATGTTTCCGGCTGTAAATAAGATTGGATATCCATTAGTTTTTATTGTTGGAGTTTATGTACCAAAAGGAAATATTTCCAGCGTCATTAATTCTTTCAGCATGAATAACGACGGGCTGTCCGTCAGAAAGTCATCCGGGTAATAACCAAAATTAAGGGCATTTTTCTGCTGAAGAAGATTCATTTGTCTGGCCAGAACAGAGTCTCGGACTTTACGCTGATTTCGCCAGTCAACCGTCTGTAGTTCAAACACTGTTTTCTGTAATGCCAGAAGGCCAGCCCCTGAAACCCGGTCAACCAGATGTGAAAACCATTGATGAGGTCTTTCAGCATTTTCCATGAAAGGCATGGCCATTAAAGCAACATAATCATAGTGTTGCAGAAAGTCAGTGTAAGATTGTGCAAACCACTCTGTACTTTGTGGATTCATGATGATATTGGCATACAGATTGCGGGCCGTTTTGATGGATGGCCGGTAAAACCGTACTGTATCAGCTAAATCCAGGGTAAAGCCGGTCAGGGTTTTGATTTTAAGCTGTAATTGCTGATTTGGAGACAGCCCATTCAATATTTTTACTGCTGCAGGGTTGGCGTCCTCAAAATCAGTCAGAAAAGCATCGTCATGGAATAGCAGGCCTCTGAAATGACTGTATTTTGCTAGGTCTTCATATATTTCGGTGATAAATTGCCGTGCCTGTGGATGGAAGGGAGACAGGCGCTGATAATTATTCTGACTTCTGATTGCCTGACCGTCTTTCCATTCATGCACCCACCAGTTATCAGGTAAATCAGATTTAAATGATAAAACCGGAAGCCATGCATAAACATTGACTCTGGCGCGGGTTTGTAATTGCCAGGCTATACGGTTAAACAGGTCGGCCCGTACCGGCAAATGCCGGTTAGGGAAATACAAGGCATCGGCGTTACCATCGCCGTCCGGGTCGGAATAGGCTTGCAGATAGACGGTATTGATTTTAAGCGCTTTGATTCTATCCAGTAATTTGCTCAGATTACGCTGGATTTGTTCGGGATCATCATCGTAAATATAATCCAGATCGACGTGGGACACCCGGATTGGTTCCGGTTTACCCAGATGATTCAAGTCATAGACGAAGTCAGATAATGGAGGATTATCGATAACCAGATAGCGTTGAATGACCGGACCGTCAAGATTATTGAGTCCCGATTCCAGCGTGACGGACAGTGACATGCCGTGTTTTTTGGCAATAGCCATTATTTCCTGACTGTAGGCGCCATAAGGCCAGACTATCACGCGAGGCCGTTTTCCGGTATGAAGGAAAATCGTGGTAGCGCTTTGCTTCAGGTCACTGGAAATACGCTGATGAAATTCCTGGTCGGTTTCATAGCGTTTTTTATCAGGAAAATATTGCCGGGTTGTTGCTGCCGGCAGTTTATTTCCTTGAGGGTTTCCCTGAATGCCTCGGTGCAGGTTGTTGCTGTGAGAGGCAATTTCAATCAAACCGGAAGCCATCATTTCCCTGACTTGGTCCCAGCTTAAGAAATCTTTTCTGGGTTTTAAATCATCACCGTAATGCACCAGTTTATTATCAGCCGTTTCCATCCAGCTGGTGACCAGAGCAAAAACAGCGGGGTAATTAAATTCTTTTAAAATAGGGTAAATACGGCGATAAAAGTTCTGATAACCATCATCAAAAGTCAACAGGACCGCTTTGGACGGTAAAGGCTTGATGCCCGCTTTAGCGTCCAGAACATCCTGGATACTGATAGGATGGTAATGATGTCCTTTCAGCCAGGATAACTGTTTAATCAGCTGTTCGGTGGTCACTGTCATCGGATTGTCATCCCAGACATCTTTGACGTCGTGATAACAAATACTGATGTAATCGACCTGCTTCGGGGATGCTGAGGTATTAAAAGCCAGCAGGAATAAGAATATCGTGATAAACCTTATCATTGTTTTAGAATCTCACGTTAAGGTTCAGGTAAAAGCGCCAGGTTTCAGTCGGTTCACCGTCATAAACAGCATAGCTGCGAACAGCTCCATATACCAGCTCATAGCGATTTAATGTTTTCCAGACATGTTCATACTGGATACTCCCAATTGGGTCTGTGTTGTAGGTAGGTTTGTTGTTTTGCTCAAATTCTTTTTGCCAATAATAGCCCACACTTAGGGCAATATTTTGATGAAAAGTGGTGTCGTAATGCCTGTATGTCAGAATATTGTTGTGGAATGTTACAGAGGTCGTAAAATCATTTTCAGGGTGATAATAATTACCACCTTGTTCTGTATTCAATGATGTTCCAACATTTAAATATGTGGAGAATTTGTAGATAGGGCCTGAAATCCATCGTTCAAAATATTTAAAGTTGGCGGCATAGTTCTGGTTGCCATCACTGTAATCGTAGTACTGGTGACTCAGGGTAAATTGACGCGATTCGTGCATTCGGTATGTGGTGTAGGCCGTATATCCATAGGCTGTTACGCCTTGTATATTTTGTTCATCACTGGCACCTGTACTTAAAGCTCTAAGGCCAATAGCATTGCTGCGGCTATCAAATGTAAATCCTGCGGACCAGAAATCGTTAAACTGATAATCAATGGTTCCTTTAAAACCGACAGTCTCTAGTGCAGAATTGTCATAATGAATTTCGCCGGTCAGAATCAGGTCAGGAATGGCGTATTCCAGTCCCAGACCATAACGCCTGAAATATCCCCGGGTCAGGTTTACACCATCGCCAGAGTTAAAAACACCGGTCTGCCAGTTAAAATGTGTGAACAGTCGATAATTATAATTTAAAGGCTGGGAATATAAATAACTGTCAAGGCTAACCATTTCGCTGCCATTGACTGGGGAAGGGCTGTTGGATTCGGTATCTGAAATTTCACCTTGAGTAAAAATCTTCAATTCCCGCTGGTTATGAATAGTCCACAGGTGTTTTTGTTTTTGTACGCCTTTGTCATCATAATATTTTTCATAAAGGGCTTCGGTGTTTTTTTCTTCCTGTGGATATTCCCTTAATTCATGTAATACCCTGCTCAGGCTGGTGCGCAGTCCGATATGTTTGGGTTCGATATTGAGAGCACTGACCAGCTGTCGATGTGCCTGGCGGGGCCAGCCCCGGTAATAATAAATATTGGCGCGGGCATTACGGATATCGGCATTAAAAGAGGCGTTTTTATATAAAAAATTGATTTTTTTAAGGGCAATATCCAAACGGTCGGAAAACGCCTCCATCACCGCAACAGCCAGTTCGGTTTCTGTTTTCTTGGGATTGCCTAGTGAGTACAGCAGATTTTTATGTCCCGGTTTTTTAAACCAGAGTTTCTCCGGCTGTTTTTTTGCCATTTGTCTGGCCAGTTGATTGGCCAGATCCAGCTGTTCGTTTTCCAGATAGGCATAAACCAGGGATTGTTGTGCGTTATAGCTGTTTGAAATTTCTTTTAAGACTTCAAGATAAAGGTCTCGGGCTTTGTTGGGCTGTTCGGCATATAAAAAAGCGTCGGCAGCTGCTATTTTTACGTAGGCCGGCAGTTTTATTTGATTTAGTTTAAGTTGTTGGTACAGGTCAATCGCATCGGACATTTTTTTACAGTCCCGGTAGGCAACCAGTAAATCAAAATGGGCTCTGTCTTCCCAGATGTCGGCATTTTCAGGTTGCATTTGCTCCAGCATT
The DNA here is from genome assembly GCA_964385115.1 of uncultured Methylomarinum sp. Lineage (GTDB taxonomy): Bacteria > Pseudomonadota > Gammaproteobacteria > Methylococcales > Methylomonadaceae > Methylomarinum. The sequence goes on along the minus strand of CAYLNS010000043.1, from coordinate 6,313 downwards.
TTCAGGTTTTTTTTGATACGGGTGATAGCATAATGTGTTTCTGCGTAGCGCCATTTGTTTTGCTTATTGGGTATTTCTCCCCAACGGATAAGCTTGGCGGCCAGGTCCCAGTGTAATTTAATCCATTCCTGGTCAGAAAAAACATGCCGATACAATACTGCATTCTGGTAGGCAACATCAAAAGATTTGGCCGCACTTTGCGCAAAAACCAGTCCTTTGATAGCCGGTTTGTAATTGAGTTTTAAATGTAAGACTTTGTCATAAATTTTGCTGGCTGCCAGATAATCAGCATCAGACTCTTCCGCATAGGCCAGTACCATCAATACATCAATGTTGTCCGGCTGGGATGATAGCAGTTGATTAAGTATTTTGCGGGCCTGGGGAGTTTTGTGCTGGTCGATCAGAACGCTGGCAAGTCCTGTCTTATAAATGACTTGATTGGGGTTGCGGTTTACCAGGTTGCGGTAAAGGCTTTCGGCCCGGGTAAATTGTTTAGTGTTGCGTGCAGCCCGGGCAATGGTGGCCAGTGCATAATCAGGAGCTTCTGCTGTTTTGATATCCCGGCTGAGTTGTAAAACTTCTTTGTTTTTTCCGGCCCAGAGTAACACCTGAAGATAATCATACTGATAACGGGGAACAAGAGGGTATTGTTTGGATAATCCAGCCAAAACAGGGAGGGCTTGGTCGAATTGTCCTTTACGGGCAAGATCCAGTGCCTGTTTGTATAAAGTATCAGACGTTTTATCAGGAGATGCCCATAACCCACTGGAAACGGGGATTATTAGAGAAGAAAAAATAATGGACGCAAGGCGTTTATGAAAAAGAGTCTTCCTGGACATGATAGATGTTGTATTGATTAAAATGGATTAATCAGAAAAGGATAAGTATTTACTAATGCGAGTATAGTTTAATTTTAATGAATATTGGCTGAAAGTTGACATAAAAAAGGATGTTCTGCTTATCCCTAACCAGAACATCCTTAGATTATTATATTACATTTTTGAAGTGGTGCTTAATTAACGGTGTCTGCGGCCTATACCCACCATGCCCAGAAAAGCCGTACCAAACAACCAGACGGCGGCAGGGACTGGGACAGTAAACTGGTCACCTGACAAACCGTCGTACTCAACAATATAGCCTAAGTCAAAGCCAACTAAGCTGTATGGGTCATTAACAGTATCATTCCATAAAGCGTTATTTCTGCCATCAGCCCACCAGAACATCAGATAATCTTCATCATTACCTTCCCACGTATTAGGCTCACCCGGTTCCCATGCTGTAAAACTGAAAGTTTCACCTGTCACCCATTGCCAGGTACCTTCATTGTTCATGTCGGTTCCGCCGATAAAGGTGCCTTCGTAATCCAGATTGTCGGTAATCCAGTCAAATTCACTTTGAGAAGTAATGGTTGCCAGGTGACCTTGTAATCCAGCATAAGAACGATTGTTTGCTTCGTTATTAGCCTCATCCCATGTGTAGCCATCCTGTTGCCAAAAAACTTCATAATAATGACCATTGTCAGCCATATAAGGTGTGGCAAAAACGGGTGTAGAAAGAAGTCCCGTAAATAGAATACTCAATAATTGTTTGTTCGACATTGCTATGCCTCCGTCAGCCAAAAAAAAATCACCTAACCACAGAGGTAAGGTTCTTATCAGTCATTATGAATGAAGTAAAAACCAAGATCAATTGTACTTAAGTCTTAGTTAATGTAAAAAAAATAATAAGGTTAACCATAACTAATGCTAGATGAATTTGAGCTGAACAGAAGAGTGTCGGGTCAGTGATATCAATTTTTATTTAATCTTGACATCAATATGCGGCTCTATCGTTTTATACATTAACTGATGCATCTTGGGGTTGGCGGTTATCAGATTACCTGATTGCAGGTATTGGTCATTAAAGGAAAAGTCTGTACAGACTCCACCAGCTTCCTGGATGAGCAGGATGCCAGCGGCCATATCCCACTCTTTCAGGCCAATTTCCCAAAACCCATCCAGCCGCCCGCAGGCGACATAGGCCAAATCCAGGGCGGCAGCGCCTGCGCGTCTGATACCGGATGTGGCTACACAAAGGGGTTTGAACAGCGCAAGATAGGCATCCAGATATTCATCGGATTTGAACGGAAAGCCGGTGCCTAACAGAGCGGGTTCCAGATGGTTTTGCCGGGATACCCGGATGCGGCGGTTATTTAACATGGCACCACCACCGCGCTCGGCCGTAAATAATTCATCGCGGGTCGGGTCATAAATGACGCCCAGCTGTAATTTGCCTTTGACTTTTAAGGCAATGGATACCGCATATTGCGGAAAACCATGGAGAAAATTAGTGGTGCCGTCCAAAGGGTCTATCACCCAGACATAGTCATTACCCTCATGTTCGCCGCTTTCTTCGGCTAAAAAGGCATGATCGGGATAGGCATTGCGAATGATTTTGATAATTTCCTGCTCGGCCTTAAAATCGACTTCTGATACAAAATCATACTGGCTTTTACGGTTGACAGTCAGTTGGCTGACGTTGTTTGATGAACGCAGTATCAGGTCTCCGGCATTTCTTGCTGCCCGGACAGCAATATTGAGCATTGGGTGCATGTGGTTATTTCTTATGGGTCGGAAAAACCCTATAGGATAGCAAATCATTTGGTAAAATAAACATTTTTTATCAATGAGAGCTACCTTTGTTGTCTAATTTTCATATCATACTGGTGGAAACATCTCATCCGGGTAATATCGGGGCTGCGGCAAGGGCGATGAAGAATATGAGCTTGAGTCATTTGCGACTGGTAAAGCCTAAGATTTTTCCCCATGCAGATGCCACCTCAAGGGCTGCCGGTGCCGCGGATGTTTTAAGCGGGGCAAAGGTGTTTGAGTCGTTGGCTGATGCTGTTGCCGACTGTCAGGTAGTTATTGGCGCCAGCGCCCGGGACAGAACCATCAGCTGGCCTGAATTAACGCCCCGGGAATGCGCGGAAAAGTTTACCCGGGAACAATACCAGTCTGTTTCCATCGCTCTGGTGTTTGGACGGGAAAATTCAGGGCTGAAAAATGAAGAACTTGATCGGTGCCAGTATCTGTTAAGAATTCCCTGTAATCCACAGTTCAGCTCGCTCAATCTTGCGGCAGCCGTACAGGTTGTCAGTTATGAATTGTTTATGGCAGCTGAAAAGCAACAATCGCTACAACATTCAGAAGAGATGCAGGAACCTTTAGCCACTGCTGAACAGATGGAAGGATTTTATCTGCATTTACAGCAGGCTCTGGACGATATTGGTTTTTTGCATGCTGACAAATCGCGCTCTATTATGCGCCGTCTGCGCAGAATTTATAACCGCATAGAACTGGAAAGTAAAGAAGTTGATATTCTGCGAGGGATTTTGCGTTTTTCCCAGCATCACAATGGAAAATAACATTCATGTTTGAACAAATAAAAGAAGATATTAATTGTGTGTTTGCCCGAGATCCGGCAGCACAGAATGTTTTTGAGGTGATGACGACCTACCCGGGGTTTCATGCCCTGCTGATTCACAGGCTCAGTCATTTTTTCTGGAATATGGGGTTTCGCTGGCTGGGACGTTTTTGTTCGCATGTTGGCCGCTGGCTGACAGGGATTGAAATTCACCCTGGAGCCAGTATTGGCAGACGTTTTTTTATTGATCATGGTATGGGCGTTGTGATTGGTGAAACAGCGGTGATTGGTGATGATTGCACGCTGTATCATGGGGTGACCTTGGGCGGTACCAGCTGGGATAAAGGCAAGCGTCATCCGACTTTACATAATGGCGTAGTGGTCGGGGCCGGCGCCAAGGTATTGGGGCCTATTGAAATCGGTGAAGGGGCACGGATTGGTTCCAATTCGGTGGTGGTCAAGCCCGTTCCGGCTGGCGCCACAGTAGTGGGGATCCCCGCCCATGTTATTGATTCAAAAGTTAAAAAACAGCAGCGCAGCGCTATTGCCCAGAAAATGGGCTTTGATGCTTACGGAGCGACCGCAGATATGCCGGATCCTGTCGCACAGGCAATTAATCATATGCTGGATCATATTCATTTGATGGATAAACAACTTGAACGCATGCGGGAGGTGTTGAACAAGGCAGGGATTGAGTTTAATGAGCAGCCCATTCCAGAACTGGATGATTGCGGCATAAAGGAAGACGATTAGGGAGAGAAAAGTTAGAAGTGTCGGCACTTGGTTAAATAGTTGACTAAATTAGTGGGTTTTAATATAGTAACCGTACTTTCATTAGGTTTATAAGGAAGACTCGTGCGACTGACAACTAAAGGCCGATATGCAGTGACAGCCATGCTGGATCTGGCATTTCATGGTCAGAATAAACCCGTTACTTTGACTGATATTGCAACCCGACAAACTATTTCGCTTTCCTATTTAGAGCAATTATTTGCTCGTTTGCGTAAGGCCGGAATGGTTAAAGGTGTCAGGGGGCCGGGGGGCGGTTACAGGCTGAGCCGGGATGCATCTGAAATCAATATCGCGGAAATTATCGCTGCTGTGGATGAACAGGTTGACTCGACCAAGTGCGGCGGTAAAGGCGATTGCCAGAATAATCAGCCTTGTTTGACGCATGATTTATGGATGGGGCTGAGTGCGCAGATACGGGATTATTTACAGGGAATCAGTCTGGGTTCTTTGCTGGAAAGGGAGTTTATTAATGAAGTGGCTCGCAGGCAGGATAGAGAATCCGGGCAGATTATTGAAATTACTCAGAAGAAGGACAAGATGCCGGCATAAATAAATGCTTTCTCTTTTGCCTTGTGGTTGCTACTCAGTAAAAAAGGCTCTTGTTTTCTGTGATTTCGAGTGGAAATACCAACTGGTTAACGCGAAATAGGCTGGAGTGTGGCTAATGCTTTGTGGGTGGGATCAGGAAATTAAATGATTTATTTTGATCATAATGCAACAACCCCGGTTGATGAGCGTGTTGTTGAGGCCATGCTGCCTTTTTTGCATCATTTTTATGGCAACCCTTCCAGTCTTTACCGGCTGGGGCGTTTGTCCCGTACGGCGATAGAAAGCGCCAGAGAGCAGGTGGCGGCGCTCGTAGGCGCTGCCCTAGACCAGATTGTCTTTACCAGCGGCGGTACAGAAGCGAATAATCTGGCAATTTCACAGATAAAAAATGAATCCCGTGTTGCCTTGTCAGCTATTGAACATCCGTCTGTATCCGCGCCCATCATGGCCAGACAGCAGCAATTTAAGAAAGTCTTGCGGTTAAAAGTCGATACAGAAGGGCGAGTTGATAGCGAATATTTGCAGTCACTTGAATGGGGACAAAATGATTTTGTTTCAGTGATGTTAGCAAATAACGAAACCGGGGTGATACAGGATGTAAACCACTTGGTGGAAATGTTGCGTCCCAAAGGAGTGGTAATACACAGCGATGCAGTGCAGGCTTTTGGTAAAACACCCTTTTCTTTTGAGCAATTGGGCGTACAGTTGTTAAGCCTGTCCAGCCACAAGATTTATGGGCCAAAAGGTTGTGGCGCATTGGTTGTTGATAAGGATTTTAATCTGCTGCCCATGATGCATGGCGGTGGTCAGGAGCAGGGCCGGCGAGGCGGGACTGAAAATGTAGCGGCGATTGTCGGTTTTGGAAAAGCTGCTGAACTGGCTTTGAGTGAACTGGAAGTGCGCACCGAACAGATGCTGTGTTTACGCGATTTTCTTGAGCAGCAACTGGATGCTCTTCCGGGTGTGACTGTTTTTTCCCGGAACGCTGAACGATTGCCTAATACAGTTCAGTTTGCGATTCAGGGGATAGATGGGGAAATGCTGCAAATGCAGCTGGATCAGAAGAATATAGCGGTTTCCAGCGGCTCTGCCTGCTCATCGGGAGGGGGTGAGGCCAGCCCGGTGTTGATAGCCATGGATGTGGAGGAAAGTCTGGCAAAAGGGGCGATTCGAGTGAGTCTGGGTAAAGGCAATACCCGTCAGGAGATTGAACAATTTATTGATGAATTAAAAAAGATTAAAGGGTAATAACGGAAAAGATTATGGCGATTACATTAACAGAACGAGCGGCAAAGCAAATTGCCAGGCAACTGGAAAAAAGAGGCAGCGGCGTGGGGCTTAAATTGGGTGTAAAAAAATCGGGATGTTCCGGGTTTGCCTATGTGCTGGATTATGCCGATCAATTGTCTGAAGACGAGACAGTTTTTGAGCAATTCGGGGTTAAGGTAATTGTTAAAAACAACGATCTTGAGGTGCTGGATGGTGTTGAGCTGGATTATGCCAGGGAAGGGTTGAATGAAGCCTTTAAATTTAACAACCCTAATGTAACCGGGACTTGTGGATGTGG
>CAYLNS010000042.1:12330-15722 GCA_964385115.1 uncultured Methylomarinum sp. | reverse complement strand
TGTACTTAAGTCCCAACCCGTACTTTTTAAGATATTATTCATGTAACTTTTACCAAAGTCTGGAGGCATACAATGACAACCATAACCGACCCGGTCATTGACCAATGGTATAAGGATGTTGAGAACAACCTGATGTTTAAAGTTGTAGCCATTGAAGAAAACGGGGAAACCATTGAGGTTCAATATTATAATGGTGATATAAGTGAGTATGATATCGACAGCTGGTACAACTCTACTTTTGATTTTATTGAACCTCCTGAAGACTGGACTGCACCATTCGATGACATCGAACCTGATGATTTAGGTTATTCCGATCCGGACACACACGGCCTTTCTGACTCAGACGATATTGATCTAACTGATTTATAACACCAGGATTTTTTACGATATGAAGATGACCCCACAGCAATTTCTTGACTGGGAATCTAAAAGAATTACATTACTTGCAATGTCGGGAGCTGGAAAGACCACTCTGTCCAGCAAATTACCCCGTGATAAATGGTTTCATTATTCCGGAGATTATCGCATTGGCACTAAATATCTTGATGAACCCATTCTTGATAATATTAAACGTCAGGCCATGGAGATTCCTTTTTTACGTCAGTTATTGCTGAGCGACTCCATCTATTTTTGTAATAATATTACTATCGACAATCTTGCGCCTGTTTCCAGCTTTCTGGGCAAGCTTGGCAATCCTGACCTGGGAGGACTTCCGCTTGATGAATTTAAACGCCGTCAAAAACTTCATCATCAGGCAGAAATTCTGGCGATGAATGATGTGCCCGATTTTATCCATAAAGCTGATGATATTTATGGCTATAAACACTTTGTTAATGATGCTGGCGGCAGCGTGTGTGAACTGGATGAACCCGAGGTTATTGAAACCCTGGCACAAAACACCTTAATTGTTTATATAAAAATTCCACCCTCACTTGAAAAAACCATTATTGAAAGAGCAAAAACCGATCCCAAACCTTTATATTATAGAGAAGACTTTCTTGACCAGAATCTGGCTGAATTCATGTCTGAAAAGAAATACACCTCTACCAACCAGATTCCGCCAGATGATTTTGTTACCTGGGTATTTCCCCGGTTATTTAAATCCAGGTTACCTCGCTACCAGGCAATTGCCGATCAATATGGCTATACCGTCTCTGCAGATGACACGGCGCAGGTTGAAAACGAACAGGATTTTTTAAATCTCATTGCTAACGCGATTGCCGAACAAACACCCACTAAGTAACCATTATGCCTATCGTTGCACACACCGATTTACCCACATTCAAACGACTACAACAAGAAGGTGAAGATATTCTGTCTCCTGAAAGAGCGCGAAGGCAGGATATTCGGGAATTACATATCGGCCTGCTTAATATAATGCCAGACGCAGCATTGGAAGCTACAGAACGCCAATTTTTCAGACTAGTGGGTGCCTGCAACCAGATAGCGCAGTTTCACGTCCACCCTTTCACAATAGAGGGCTTGGAGCGAGGTCCGGAAGCTAAAGCCCATATCGCCCGCTACTACGAGACTTTTGATGAAATCAAAGCAGCCGGCCTGGATGCACTGATTATCAGTGGCGCCAACGTAACGCATAATCACCTGCAAGAAGAAGATTTCTGGCAACCTCTAACAGAAGTTTTCGCCTGGGCCAAGGAAAATGTTACTTCTATTCTTTGCTCCTGCCTTGCCACCCATGCCCTCATTCAATATTGTTACGGCATTGTACGCACACCACTCCCCGCTAAACGCTGGGGCGTTTATTCCCATAAAGTCATTGACCAAAGACATCCACTGGTTGCTGAAACCAATACCCGATTTGATGTCCCTCATTCCCGTTACAACGAGATCTTTCAGCATGATATGGAAGCAAAGGGCTTAAAAGTTCTGGCAGTCAGCGAAGAGGCGGGTGTTCATTTAGCCGTCAGTCCCGATGGATTCCGCATTGTATTTTTTCAAGGGCATCCTGAATATGACGCCATCAGCCTGTTAAAAGAATACAAACGGGAAGTCATACTTTTTTTTAACAAGCAGCGCAGCGACTACCCCCCTTTTCCTGAACATTATTTTGATAGTTTCGTTCAACAGGTTTTTACAGAATATCGTCAAAAGCTTGTTTCCGCCCAGAAATCACAGCAAGCTATGCCTGAATTTCCAGAACAAATTGTTTTAGATCATATTGACATCACCTGGCGGGATTCAGCTAAAGCGATTTTTAATAACTGGTTGGGTAAGGTCTATCAAATTACCAATCAGGATCGGCGCCTGCCTTTTATGGACGGCATTGACCCTCAAAATCCTCTTGGGTTATAAGCAAATATGAGTCCGCCATTGCCTGACAAATCTACTAAAAAAGAGCATATCCGTTTTTTGCAGCAAGCCATTGATATTGCCAATACTAATGTTCACACCGGCATCGGAGGTCCATATGGCGCCCTAATTGTTCATAACGGCAACATTATTGCTTATAGCGGTAACTGTGTGACCAGCTCCTTGGATCCAACAGCTCATGCCGAAATTTCAGCCATCCGCAAAGCCTGCCAGTCATTACAAAACTTTCATCTGCCTGACTGTATTCTATATAGTAGCTGTGAACCCTGCCCAATGTGTCTGGGTGCGATTTACTGGGCCAGAATTCGTCAGGTCTTTTATGCCTGCAGCCGCTTTGATGCCAGCGCAGCTGGCTTTGATGATCTTTTTATTTATCAGGAAATTGCAAAACACCCGGAACAACGCTCCATTCCCATGCATCATATTCATTTGCCTAATGCCCTTTCCCCATTTATTAGCTGGCAGAACAAAGAAGATAAAACACCCTACTGAACCCTCTCTATTAAATACAGGCAACTATCATATTGTGTAGATAGCTTTTATAAAATTCTGTATAGTCATATATCCTAAAGAAGTCAATCTATATACTAATAATATTTTCAAAGAGGAATGATAATGAAAAAGCTGAATAAAAAACCTTTGGCAACAGCTGTAAGTGCAGCCGTTGTAACCACTTTTACATCTGGGGCTGCCAACGCGGAAGCGAATCCGTTTTCAATGACGGAACTGTCAGAAGGATATATGCAGCTTGCTCAGTCAGACACCGCCAGTGAAATGAAATGCGGTGCAAACATGAGCAAAAAAGTTGAAGGCTCATGTGGTGAAGGCAAATGCGGAGAAGCTAAGTGCGGCGAAGGTAAATGCGCTGGAAACCTGACCAAGACTGGTGGCAATGACACGACTAATAGCAGTAAAGGTTACACTGTAAAAAAATTCAATGGCTATAAAGTAAAAAAAGCCAATAGCTCTCAGAAAACCAAAGAAGCCTCTTGTGGCGAAGGAAAATGCGGTGCCATGATGGAAGAGGGTAAAATGAAAAAAGGCATGGAAAGTTCTTGCGG
>CAYLNS010000042.1:0-12230 GCA_964385115.1 uncultured Methylomarinum sp. | reverse complement strand
TGAAAAAAGGCATGGAAAGTTCTTGCGGCGCCATGATGAAAGGTAAAGAAGGTGCCTGTGGTATGGGTGGCATGGGCAGTATGAGTGGTGGTATGGGTAATATGAAAATGGATGGAGACATGAAAGGAATGAAAGACGGTGAGATGTCTTGCGGCGCCATGATGGAAAAAATGAAAAGCGGCGAAATGTCTTGCGGAGCCATGATGAAAAAGATGAAGGGAATGAAAGGCATGATGGGTGGCGGTATGATGGGCGGTGGCATGAATAAAGGTGGAGAAATGTCCTGCGGCTCAAAAATTGACCCTGAAAAGGCGGCTGGCAAATAATCTCTTAAGAGCTATTGAAACAGGGTATTGGCTTGATTCATTGTCAATACCCTTGTAACAAACCGTTTCAAAAAATATCGGCTTATTTCAGGGACTATTATGAAAACATGTCAAAACTTGGTCCATGGTGCGGGGCTTGGCCTTAGAAGGTCTTTTCTGACTGAAATACTGGAATCCCCACCCTCAGATATCGACTTTTATGAAGTTGCTCCAGAAAACTGGATGACCCTGGGGGGAAAATTAGGTAAAAAATTTCGTCGCATGACTGAACAGTTTGATTTTATCTGTCATGGCTTGTCGCTATCCGTTGGCAGCTCCGACCCTCTTGATGAAAATTTTATTCATGCGGTCAAAAAATTTATGCGTGAGCATAATATTCACTTTTATAGCGAACATTTAAGTTATTGCAGTCATGATGGACATCTATATGACTTAATGCCCATCCCCTTCACTGAAGAGGCGGTCCGACATGTTGCTCGACGCATCAGCAGAGTCCAGGATATTCTGGAACAAAAAATCGCCATTGAAAATATTTCATATTATGCGGCGCCCGGCCAGGAAATGAATGAAATTGACTTTTTCAACGCGGTGATTAATGAAGCAGACTGCGATGTGCTGATTGATATCAATAATATCTATGTCAACAGCATTAACCATCATTACGATGCGGAAACCTTTTTAAAATCTATTCCAGCCGAGCGAATTGCTTACGCACATATTGCCGGCCATTATGTAGAGTCTGATGATTTTCTGGTCGACACACATGGTGCCGATGTGATTGACCCTGTCTGGAAACTCCTGGCAAAAGCCTATGAGTTATATGGTGTCTTTCCCACTTTGCTGGAAAGAGATTTTAATATCCCTGCTTTGCCTGAACTGCTAAAAGAGGTTAACACCATTCAAGTGATTCAAAAAGCCTGGACCAATCAGCATGAACAACGCACCGCTTAAAACGGACTTTCAGAAAAAACAGGCTGAGTTTTCAGCCTATATCAGAGACCCGTATAATAACCCTCAACCTGCTGATGTTGATGCTAAACGCATGCAAGTCTACCGGGAATTATTTTTCAATAATGTCGAAAGCTTTTTAAGCAGTAACTTCCCTGTTATCCGTTCTATTTTGAACAATCAGCAATGGACCGAACTTTGCCAGGATTTCTTTTCCAGACATTCCTGCAAAACGCCTTATTTTTCAGAAATACCCGAAGAATTCATCGATTTTCTACAAACCAAACGTAATAATACCGATGATTACCCCTTTTTGCTGGAACTTGCTCATTATGAGTGGGTGGAAATGGCATTATCCATAGCCAAGGAAGAACCTCCGCTGATTACAGAGGACTTTATCGATTCTTTAGCCGAAAAATCCTTGAATCTGTCACCATTATCCTGGTTATTAGCCTATCAATTTCCCGTTCATAAGATTTCCCCATCTTATTTACCGGATTGCGCACCACCCCACCCCACTTGGTTGCTAGTCTACCGGGATGATGACGATGAGGTTCGTTTTATTGAACTCAATGCCATCACTTTTCGTTTATTACAGTTAATTGAAGAATCCCCTGCAATCGACGGCCAAACCTGCCTGCAACAATTAGCCCAGGAGACACCCCACATTAACCGGAAAACTATTTTTCAAAATGGCCTGACTATATTGCAGGATATGGCGCAAAAAGGTGTGATTACGCCTGCTTCTTCTTAAAGCTGTGTACCCAGACCATGCTGTCTTCATCCCATGTCATACCAGGATGCATTTTTAAAATCAGGTTTTTATAAAAAGCCAGATCCGGATAACCTTCAGCCCGTGCATCGTCATCCGTCATATCCCCCAATCGCTGTTGTTCTACCGAAGTGACTACAAAATCGACGCCCTCTAACTGAAAAGTCTCTTCCGGATAGGCGTACAGCCCATCCCGGCGCTGTTGTGTTTTTTGTCCTTTTAATGCCGCTTCCACCAATTTAGGATGGCGAATCAAACGATCTATTTCACAAGTTTTTTTTGGATATTCAGTCATGGTATTCTAATGATATTAAAAATGTTAATTCTAACAGCTTTCGGAGTATCGTTTTATGCGTTATTTACATACCATGGTTCGGGTTAAAGACCTGGAAGCATCGCTTGATTTTTATTGCAATAAACTGGGATTGATTCAGATTCGTCGAATGGATTATGAGGAAGGCCGTTTCAGCCTGGTTTATCTGGCTGCTCCCGAAGACAAAAACAGTGCGGAATCAACACAGTCGCCTGAACTGGAACTGACATGGAACTGGGATCCTGAGGACTATGACGGGGGGCGTAATTTTGGCCATTTGGCTTATGAAGTGGATGATATTTATGCCATTTGTCAGCAATTGATGGAAAATGGCGTCACCATCAACAGGCCGCCAAGAGACGGCTGGATGGCTTTTATCCGTTCCCCGGATAATATTTCAATTGAATTATTACAAAAAGGGGAAAAACTACCGCCCCAGGAACCCTGGGCTTCTATAGAAAATATTGGTACCTGGTGATTTACAGAACATTTAGTAATTCCTGCCAATCTGGAATATCAATACCATACCGCTGTTGTATTCGGTTGCAATCCAGTACCGAATAAGCCGCCCTTTTTGCCGGGGTTGGATACTCTGCAGTTTTTATCGGTTTTAAAGCTGCAAGGTTTTCAACCCCCTCTGCCTGTAATTTATTTTTAATTGCCAGGGCAAACTGGTACCAGCTTGTCTGTCCGCCGGCAGTCAGATGATAAATACCTGATTCGAATTTGTTTTGTTTTTTCTCTACGATTGCTTTTTTGACTATTGCAGCAGTTCTTGAAGCAATGAAACCGGCAGATGTCGGACTTCCTATCTGATCATCAACAATCCCCAGCTCTTCTCTTTCCTGCATCAAGCGTTTCATGCTGTTAAAGAAATTCTGTCCATGACGACTGTAAACCCAGGATGTGCGCAAAATAAGATAATCCCCGTTTTGTTGCTGAACAGCCTGCTCTCCGGCCAATTTGCTTCGCCCATAAGTATTAATGGGATGGGTCGCGTCACTCTCGTTATAGGGTTGATTTTTTTGGCCATCAAAAACATAATCCGTGGAAAAATGAACCAGCAAAATATCATTTTTTTTGGCTTCCTCGGCAAATATTCTCGGCGCCTGTGCATTGATACTGTCAGCCAGTTCTGCTTCTGATTCGGCTTTATCCACGGCAGTATAGGCAGCCGGGTTAATAATCACATCCGGCCGCAACTGCTCTATGACCTTGCGTATTTGCTCAGGGTCGGATAAATCGACCTCGTTGCGGCCAATTCCTTTTACTTCGCCCAAACCCTGCAGACTTTTCATTAATTCGGAGCCAACCTGTCCGGTGACTCCTGTTACCAATATCAAGCTCACTGAAACACCTCAGCCTCTTTAAAAGCCTGTCCTTGTCTATCTTTATCAGATAGGCTGATATTTTCCATTGCCGGCCATTCTATAGCTAAATCAGAATCATCCCAACGAATACAGCGCTCATATTCCGGAGCGTAATAATCGGTTGTTTTATAAAGAAAGTCGGCGGTTTCCGTCAACACCATAAAACCGTGGGCAAAACCTTCAGGCACCCATAATTGCAGGTTGTTTTCTTCACTTAACTCAACCCCAATCCAACTACCGAAGGTTGTTGAAGATTTTCTGACATCAACGGCCACATCAAAAACACTCCCCCTGACCACTCTGACCAATTTACCCTGGGGCTGCTTTATTTGATAATGCAGCCCTCTAAGTACGCCCTGACTGGAACGGGAATGGTTATCCTGAACAAACGCAGGTTTTATGCCCATTTTTTTTTCAAACTGGGCCTGATTAAAACTTTCCATAAAAAAACCGCGGGAATCACCAAACACTTTAGGCTTTAGTATTTTTACCGCATCAATCCGGGTATCAATAACTTCCATCATAATAAAGGTGTTTCTAATAACTGTTTTACATAAAGGCCATAATTATTATTCATTGCCATTGCCAGTGCTAATAATTGCTCATCATCAATCCAGCCTTTACGCCAGACCACTTCCTCAATACAGGCAACCTTCAACCCTTGCCGGTGCTCTATCGTCTGAATAAAACGGGAAGCATCCAGCAAGGAATCATGGGTTCCGGTATCCAGCCAGGCCATGCCGCGTCCCATCATCTCTACCGATAATTTTCCCTGCTGCAGATAACAGCGGTTCACATCGGTAATTTCCAGTTCGCCCCGCGGCGAAGGTTTGATTGATTTGGCGATGTCAACCACATCATTATCATAAAAATACAAGCCGGTTACCGCATAGCGTGATTTGGGCGCTTTTGGTTTTTCCTCCAACGACAACGCTTTCCCCTGAGCATCAAATTCGACCACACCATAGCGCTCAGGGTCATTGACCGGATAGGCAAAAACAGTCGCCCCATCCTGTTTGCTGGCTGCAGCCTGTAATAATTTTTCTAAATCATGACCATAAAACAGGTTATCTCCCAGAATAAGAGAACAACTGTCATCACCAATAAACTGTTCCCCGATGATAAATGCCTGAGCCAGGCCATCAGGAGATGGCTGTACTGCATATTGCAGCGAAATACCCCATTTTTCACCCGTACCCAATAGCTGTTCAAAGCGGCCAATATCTTCAGGTGTGGAGATAATCAGTATTTCCCGAATACCCGCCAGCAGTAAAATGCTCAACGGGTAATAAATCATCGGCTTATCATATATCGGCAACAACTGTTTCGAAACCGTTAAAGTGACCGGATGCAATCTTGAGCCTGCGCCACCCGCTAAAATAATACCTTTCATGTTGCCTCCTTTAATCCCAATCTTTCCCGCTGGTAACTGCCATCCTGTATTTCCCGACACCAGTCAAGATTATTTAAATACCATTCGACTGTTTTATAAATCCCGCTATCAAATGTTTCCATGGGTTTCCAGCCCAACGTGTCATTAATTTTGCCGGCATCTATTGCATAACGCTGGTCGTGTCCCGGCCGGTCGGTCACATGGGTAATCAAATCCCGGTATTGACTGATATTACCGGGATGTTCAGGTGCCAGCTTGTCCAGAATATCGCATACCGTATGCACGACTTCCAGATTGGTTTTCTCATTATGGCCGCCGATATTATAGGTTTCTCCCAGACTGCCTTCTGTGACAACTCTCCATAATGCCCGGGCATGATCTTCCACATATAACCAGTCCCTGACCTGATCACCTTTTCCATAAATAGGTAGAGGCTTGCCTTCCAGAGCGTTCAGGATAATCAAAGGAATCAGCTTTTCAGGGAACTGATTGGGCCCGTAATTGTTGGAACAGTTTGTCAGCACGACCGGCAAGCCATACGTTCTGTGCCAGGCTCTGACCAAATGATCGGAACCTGCCTTGCTCGCGGAATAAGGTGAGCTGGGGTCATAAGCTGTCGTTTCATGAAACAAGCCATCCTCTCCCAGACTGCCATAAACTTCATCGGTGGAAATATGATGGAAACGGAATCGGCTTTTATCCTGCCCGGAAAGATTTTGCCAGTAATCTCTGGCCGCTTCCAACAAAACAGCGGTTCCCACAACATTGGTCTGGATAAAATCCAGAGGGCCATCAATAGAGCGGTCAACATGCGATTCTGCTGCCAAATGCATAATAATGTCTGGCTGGTATTCCGTAAAAACCTGGCTGATAGCGGGTCGGTCACAAATATCTATCTGTTTGAACTGATAACGGGGACTATCTGCCACCGATTTTAATGACGCCAGATTTCCGGCATAGGTCAATTTGTCAATATTAAGAATGTCATGTTCTGATTCGGTCATCAGATAACGAATTAATGCTGAGCCAATAAAACCGGCTCCACCTGTGATAATAATTTTCATAACTTTAGTTTAGATAGGTGTTGGACTATTGAATCAAACCGCGTTCTTTCATCAGCATGATAACCTTTTCCACACAATCAGCCAGTGGCATGGCACCGGTTTCTACGGCAAGTTCCGGCTTCTCGGGCGCTTCATACGGTGAATCAATACCGGTAAAAAAAGGAATCTCACCCGCCCTGGCTTTTTTGTACAAACCTTTCACATCACGCTGCTCACATATTTCCAGCGGACACTGACAATAAATCTCCAGAAAATCACCATGCGGCATTAATTTGCGCGCCGCATTCCGGTCTTCTCTGAATGGGGAAATAAAAGCCGTCAGCGTGACCACGCCCGCTTCAGAAAAAAGCTTGGCAACCTCGGCGACCCGGCGGATATTTTCCACTCTGTCCTGGTCGCTAAAGCCCAGGTCACTGCACAAACCATGTCTGACATTATCACCATCCAAAACGAATGTTGACACCCCCATGCTGTGCAGCTTTTCCTCCACTGCATGAGCCAGCGTGGATTTGCCGGACCCCGACAGCCCGGTAAACCACAATACAGCACTTTTATGCTGATGCATGTTTTCCCGGTCTTCCCGGCTGATTGTGGCATGGTGCCAGACCGTGTTGGTACTTTTTTTGCTCATATAAGCTTTCCTTTATCTGCTGAATTGTTGTTCAAAAACCTGAATAAAATGACCCAGTTGTGCCGCAGGAAGATGATTGATACCGGCCGCCGCCTTGCGGCCTCCTCCCGTCTCAAACTGGGAACATAGCTCATCAGCACCAGATTTATTGTTGAGCGGCGCTCTGACACTGACTAAATAACCATTATCGGCATTGACACTTAACACAGCATGAGCCCGCTGCGGGTATTTGTTGGCCAGATAATTTCCATATACGCCACTGATACGCCGGGCCCAGGCCTCATTGGGTAGAATAAAAACAGCGACCAGGTCTGTCTCATATTCAGGCTCAATATGCTGTGCTTTTTCCATATCTTCAACATAAGCTTGCTGCAACTGTTGAAAAATATCAGCTTTTTCATGAATAAATTCAAATGGGCTTGAAAAAGGCAGTAATTCCTTAAATAAATCTGCAGGATGGATATGCAAATCCTCGGGAGTGCTGCCATAGCCATTATAGTTTATACACACACCAAGCTGTTTTAATTGCTCAAGCTCATCATTATCCAACGAAAGAGGTTCAGCGGCTTTCACGGCAGACTCATTTAAATTATCACCAAATGCTGCCGCCACAGCCCAGGCTCGGTATTTTCCATGCAGATAATCATTGACCAGCAGACTGGTACACACATCCGGGCGGGTATCGATAATAGCCGTCAAACCAGGATGATTTGGAATTTCCCCAGATTGGTGATGATCCACATAAAAAACACTGGCCCCGGCAGCCAAAAGTCGCTCAAGTGCCTGATGATTTTTAGCCATGGAAATATCCAGCACCACAAGTTGATCGCCTTTGCCGGCCTCTACCTGCTTCAGTAACTGAATATCCCGTTTGACACCGGTCACTAACTTCGATTTTAGGGGTTGATGCAGCCTCAGCTGTAACAGCGCGATAATGCCATCGGCATCGCCATTAAAAATATCGATATCCATTTTATCTTGAATCCATTTTGCAAAAGTGCCATCCTAATCTAAGCTCTAACATATTTCCACAGTTTTTCAGTTAATCAATTTGTTTTAGGAGAAAACATGATTCCCGTCATTCTATCCGGTGGTTCCGGCACCCGTTTGTGGCCATTATCCCGCAGCCAGCACCCGAAACAGTTTTTACCGCTGGTTTCTGAACATACCATGGTGCAGGAAACAGTCCTCAGACTGCAGGGCCTGAAAAACCTGCAACCGCCACTGGCAGTTTGTAATGAAAACCATCGCTTCATGATGGCCGAACAATTACGCGAAACAGGCATACATCCGGCCGGGATTATTCTCGAACCCGTTGGCCGCAATACCGCCCCCGCCATCGCATTGGCTGCTTTAACCGCCCAGGCGGATGACACTTTACTGGTACTGCCTGCAGACCATGTCATTACCGATGTTCCCTCTTTCCAAAGTATAGTTGAAAAAGCCGACAAACTGGCGCAACAAGACTATATGGTTACTTTTGGTATTATTCCGACTGCACCTGAAACAGGCTATGGCTATATCCGGGCAGGTCAGGCAACAGATGAAAGCAGCTTTCGTATTGATGCTTTTGTCGAAAAACCTGACCTTGATACCGCCCAACAATATGTTGACAGCGGCGACTATTACTGGAACAGCGGCATGTTTGCCTTTAAAGCCGGGCGCTATCTGGAAGAGCTGGAAAAATTTCAACCCGATATCCTGAAAGCCTGCCGAAAAGCCCTGGAAAATGCCCAGCGCGATCTTGATTTTATTCGTGTGGATAAAGAAATCTTTCTCAACTGCCCTTCTGATTCAATCGACTATGCCGTCATGGAAAAAACAGACCAGGGGATTGTCATTCCACTGGATGCCGGCTGGAATGATATCGGCTCCTGGTCGGCGCTTTGGGATATTACCGACAAAGACGGCCAAGGCAATGCTGTCAGTGGCGATGTAATAGCCCTGGATACCGAAAACTCCTTCCTGCTGTCGCAAAGCAAACTGGTTGTGACTGTCGGTATTGACAATATTGTCGTGATTGATACCGATGACGCCGTCATGATTGCCGCAAAAGACCGGGTACAGGATGTCAAGCTTGTGGTTGATCAACTCAAAGACAAACAGCGCAGTGAAGCCTCCATTCACCGCAAGGTCTACCGGCCCTGGGGTTATTATCACTCCATTGACAACGGTGAGCGCCACCAGACCAAACGCATCGTCGTCAATCCAGGCTCACGCTTGTCTTTACAAAAACACCACCACCGGGCAGAACACTGGATTGTGGTTAAGGGCACAGCCATGGTCACCCGCGGTGATGAAAAAATACTGCTGTCTGAAAATGAATCAACCTATATCCCGCTGGGAGTGACACATTGCCTGGAAAATCCCGGCGTGATTCCGCTGGAAATGGTTGAAGTCCAGTCAGGAAGCTATCTGGGTGAAGATGACATCGTACGCTTCAAGGATGATTACGGCCGCCAATAATCAACATAGGCGATGCTCTGGAAATACACAGCAAAAACGACTGCCTTTACCTAACTGACTGTGTATTTCCAGCTTTGCATCGTGTCTCAGCAATACATGCTTGACTATCGACAGCCCCAGCCCTGTGCCATTAATCTTATGCGGCCGTTTAATATCAACCCGGTAAAACCTTTCAGTAATTCTTGGAATTTCATGACTGGCTATCCCCTCCCCCTTATCCTCTATTTCCAGACAGGCCCCTTTGCCTGATTTTTTCCAGCGGACAAAAACCGGAGAGTCTTCCTGAGAATATTTCAAGGCATTGACAATCAGATTGCTGAACGCACTGCGTAACTCCTGAGGGTCGCCTTGTAAGTTTTCCTGGCATTCAATTTTCAACCTGACCCGATCTGAGGAACTGGAAATCACATTGCCTTCATGACAGATATTTTCCAGAAGCTCACCGATATTGACGCATTCGCTATGCTTTTCTTTGGTTTCAAGGCGCGTCAATAACAACAAATCATCAACCAAATGCTGTATCCTGTCTGTCTGTTGTGACATTTTTTCAAATGTCCGCAAATAGAAAGGATTATCGGCATCCTGCTCTCTCAATGTTTCCAGATAACCCTTAAGCACTGTTAAAGGCGTTCTTAATTCATGCGAGATATTCGCTGCAAAATCTCGACGCATACTCTCCAGCTTTCGTAAATGAGTAATATCCTGAGCGAGCAACAAGCGTAAGCCAGCGCCATAGGGCACAATATTTATCTGCAACAGTATTTCTTCATTCACCGGAGACGGAATAGTAATGTCATGACGATAATCATTGGAACGTAAATAGCGGATAAAAACCGGTGAGCGCACCAGATTGACAATGCGTTGACCTCTATCACTCTTTTTCAACCCCAACACCTGCATGGCCGATTTATTAATCCATTCAATATAATCATCCTTTCCCAGAACCACCGCTGCATCCGGCAATGCATCTGTTGATTTTCTGAAGCGATCCACCATCTTGCCAAGCTTTTTTTTACGTTGCCGCTCCTTCTTTTTAATTCTGTACAAATGATAATAAATATCAGCCCAAATGCCCTTGGCGTCTTTATTATCCTTCAACACTCTTCGACTTAAATTACGCTCCAGTTTGTTAATCAGCATGGTCTGCGTGATAAGCAGCCCCAGGCAAAGCAACAACAGCAATAAGGTCAAATGGCCGATGAACAAACTTAAACCAACAACCAGCGTCAATAACAACAGAACGATTTTTATTTCCCGGCTCCATCGACTCATCTGTTACCTGCCCGAAAAACGATAACCAAATCCCCGAACTGTCTGAATTGCGTCTTTACAACCATACTCTGCAAGAATTTTTCGTAACCTTCGAATATGAACATCCACCGTCCGTTCTTCAATATAAACACTCCTTCCCCAAACCTGGTCCAATAGCTGGGTTCGGGTAAAAACCTTATCCTGATTCAGCATAAAAAACTGCATTAACTTAAATTCCGTTGGACTGACATCCACCAGCTCATCCTTCACCATTAACCGATGTTGATCCATATCCAGAATAAAATCACCGCTTTTTATCTGCTTTCCTGTTTGTTGCGGACCGGTTCTGCGCAACACGGCCTTGATGCGTGCAATTAACTCTTTAGGAGAAAAAGGTTTGGTCACATAGTCATCTGCGCCGATTTCCAGCCCCCGCACCTTATCTTCTTCGGCTCCACGGGCTGTTAACAAAATAATCGGTATACTATTAAGAGAATCATCTTTTTTTATACGTCGCGCCAATTCCACACCACTGATTCCGGGCAACATCCAGTCCAGCAAAAGCAAATCGGGAATATGGTCAGCCAGATAATTCAAAGCCTTCTCAGC
Organism: uncultured Methylomarinum sp.; assembly: GCA_964385115.1. Lineage (GTDB taxonomy): Bacteria > Pseudomonadota > Gammaproteobacteria > Methylococcales > Methylomonadaceae > Methylomarinum. The sequence continues at coordinate 1,087 of CAYLNS010000042.1, read as the reverse complement.
CGTTTCAACCGCTGTTACCTGAAAATCCGCCTGCTCCAGCACCATTTCCAGCATTTCCCGAATGCCTTCTTCATCCTCGACCAGTAAAATAGTTGTATCAGTCATAAAAAACCAATCTGTTAATAAAGCCCGTCACGCTATCAGAGTAATGTTACCGCTTTATGACAGAAAAACCAGCATTCTCTGGATAAAAACCGTCAAGGGCATTAGTATATTATCAATCCCTATTTATCCAACTTATCAGCCTGCCAAATGGAAAAAGAAAATCTATTCACTACTTTTGGAAACCGTCTGATTAAAGGCTTTCATTATCTGGCGCTGTTTTTTATTGGCAGCACCATTGTCTGGTCGGCGGTTTATGATTATCTGGGCATGATGCGCTCAGGCCATGCCACCCTTGAGGATATACTGCTGCTATTCATTTACCTGGAACTCGGCGCCATGATCAGCGTTTATTTTCAAACCGAACGCCTACCTGTTCAATACCTCATTTATATTTCCATCACTGCCCTGTCCCGACATCTGGTCATTGATGTACAAAAAGTTTCTGACGAATTTCACCTGTACTTACTCCTCAGCATTGCACTGGCAATTGCTATTTTAAGCGCCGCCATCTGGATACTTTCCTATACTGTCAGCAAATATGGCTGTCCTGAAGATAAGTGCGCCAAAAACAAACCGGAAGATCAGGATGAAGCTGTGGATAACTATGTGGATTAGTTGTTTTTACACATGGGAAATCTCTGTATAAATACCTTAACAAGCTTATAGCAATAAAGATAAAAACATTGCTAATTCAACAAGTTATACTTACACAGACTTGTTAAAAACTTTTCCATGAAAACCTTGCAAACCACTGATTTAAACTGTGTAAAACGCCTGAAGACAGGATTATTAGACCATTACAATTCGCCCCCAATTGCAGACAAAAAATTACGCCAACAGGGAGTTTAACCGCTATTGATTCGCACTGTGCCATTCGATTAACGGGGTAACGGGGTGAACCATATGTAACACCTTTTATGTTTTCTGTGTTTTCGATCAACAGCATGTTAAACAATTGTATAAAAAAGTATGATAACTATAA
>CAYLNS010000041.1:12356-15874 GCA_964385115.1 uncultured Methylomarinum sp. | reverse complement strand
GATTACAAAAGCTTCCGCAGCGGATTAAAGCCAGTATTTGTTTTTGGCATAAAAATTGTTAGTAATACTTGAGATTAATATGAATGGAGAACTTCTCAGATGACAGACTCAACCACTCAATCAATTCCTAAAACGGGCCTGGCGGGCCTTCGTGAAAACTGGCGCAGCGATTTAATATCCGGCTTTCTGGTTTTTCTGATTGCATTACCTTTATGTCTGGGTATTGCCATGGCCTCCGGGGTACCCCCCATGGCCGGTATCATTTCCGCGGTTATCGGCGGTTTGCTGGTTTCCCGAATCAGCGGTTCTTATGTCACGATTAACGGCCCGGCCGCCGGATTGATTGTTGTCATACTGGATGCGGTTCAAAGTCTGGGAGAAGGCGATATGATGGCCGGTTATCGCTACACACTGGCCGCTATCGTGATTGCCAGTCTGTTGCAAGTGGCCATGGGGTTGATGAAAGCAGGCAAGTTAAGTGCTTTTTTTCCATCCTCCGTGGTTCACGGTATGTTGGCGGCGATAGGGATTATCATCATGGCCAAACAGATTCATACCGTTTTTGGTGTAAAACCGGATGCCGAATCTTTGTTTGCCACCATTGGGGAAGTGCCTCATACCATCTGGAATATGAACCCGGAAATTGCCATGATTGGATTACTGGGGATTATTATTCTGGTGATTTGGGATGTCGTGGACCACAAGTGGATTAAAATGATTCCCGCGCCGATTATTGTGGTTCTGATAGGAATGGCCATGGGGCAGTACTTCAATCTGGACTTACAGCATCATTATATGGTGTTAAAGGATGCAGAATGGCTTCCACACCATGACTTTGCCGTGGGGCCGAAATATCTGGTCGAAGTGCCGGGCAATTTTATGGATAGTTTTTATTTTCCTGATTTTGCCAAAGTGGCAACAGTCGAATTCTGGATAGCCGTCGTCAGTATTTGTCTGGTCGGCAGCCTGGAAAGTCTGCTCAGTGCTGCAGCAGTTGATAAGCTGGATCCATACAAGCGTTGTTCCGATTTGAACCGTGATTTAACCGCTGTGGGTGCGGGTAATACTTTGGCTGGCTTTGTAGGTGGCACCCCTATGATTGCCGAGATTGTCAGGAGTTCGGCTAATGTGACCAATGGCGCTAAAACCAGCTGGGCCAACTTTTTTCATGGTGCTTTTTTATTGTTATTTGTGGCCTTGTTTCCTAATGTGATTCATGAAATTCCTATGGCATCACTGGCAGCCTTGTTGGTTTATACCGGCTACAGATTAGCCGCGCCCAGAGAGTTTATGAAAACGCTGGCGGTAGGGAAAGATAATTTTATTATCTTTGTGATTACAATATTGGGGGTGCTGGCTACCGATTTACTGATTGGTGTAGCCATTGGTATCGTAGCCAAAACCCTGATTCACATTTTCCGGGGTGTTAATGTGAAAAATTTCTTTTCCATGGCTTTTCATATCGAACAGACTGATGCCGATGTTTATCATGTCAGAATCAGCGGGGCCGCTATATTTTCGAACCTGTTAGGTCTGAAAAGTGAGCTGGCTGAATTACCTAAAGGAAAAACAGTTTATTTTGATTTGACAGATGCGGATTTGATTGATCATACCGTCATGGAATTTTTACATGATTTTAAAGAAGATTATGAGCGTAATGGCGGGCATTGTGAAACGGTTGGGCTGGATAATCACGAGCCTTTTTCCGATCATCCCCATGCGGCCAGAAAAAAACGTCAATAGATAAATCCTGTTTCCGGATGGGGCAGGCCTGCCCCATCCGCTTTTAACATACTTCAGAAATCACAGCAGGTTTTCCTTCCATTTTGATAAGTGGGGGGATAAATCATTAAGACAGCTTTACTCCGAATTTAAGGAATCAAACATGAATAGATTAATTCGATATTTATGGCTAAGCAGTATCCTGACTCTTTTTACATTTTCAACCACACAAGCACAAACCAGGGATATGTTTGGGGTCTGGGGCGGGGTAACTTTAAAAGGCGACTTTTCATCATTTTCGGAGACGGGAAAGGATTTCCAGTGGCAAATCATGAATCAGTCCCGAACCCGTGACGATTCCAACAAAGGCTCGCGCTTGAATGAAAATTTATTGATGGGACAAGTTGGTTACCGGCTTAGTCGAAATGCCTCTATCTGGCTGGGCTATGCTCATGACTGGATTCATCCGCTAAACGGCACAGCCTTTCAGGAAAGCCGGGTATATGAAGATTTTTTATGGCAACAAAACGTAGCCGGTTTTAAATTAACCAGCCGCACCCGGATGGATGAGCGTATTAATCAAAGCAGCGGCGCGTCTGGATATCGCGCACGTCAGTTTTTTAAAGTCAGTCACTCATTGCCGGTAAAGGGCCTAAGTGCCTATATAGGCGATGAAGTGTTGTTTTATGTTGATAAAAATCACTTCGGCAAACGCGGTTTTTCTGAAAACAGATTGTTGGCGGGCTTTAATTACCAACTCACGTCTGCATTTGGTCTTAATCTGGGATATTTAGGCCAGTATGTCGATACAAAGCACGGCGCCAATCTGTTTACTCATAATTTGCTGGCCGGTGTGAGTTATCATTTTTAGTGATATGCCACCAAAATCAATGGCTGCAAGCCATTGATTTTGTAAGCAAAGCAGAAATCGAATTTCTGCTTTGCGGGTGCTGAACAAATCAAGGGTGGTTTGTTCAGCGCTTCCTTAGTGAGGGGTTCAGGCGTAAACAATAACGCTTGCAGAAAGATAATAGCCTTGATTACGGACCGTTCTGATTAGATTCTGTCCGGAAGGGTCGGTTTGTTTGATTTTTTTTCGTAATCTGGAAAAAAGCAGCTCCAGGCGGTTTTTCTCAAACGTTAACCAGTTTTCGCCCATTGATTCGACCAGTTGCTGGTAAGACACAATAGAATCCGATGTGGCCAGTTTATGAAAAAGAATACATTCGCGGTGGGTCAGAGCAATAATATCGCCGTAAGGTGATTGAAGTTCCTGTTCTTTCAAGTAAAGATGCCAGTTATGCCGTGCCTGTTTTTTGTTTTTCATTCTTCGGGATATGCTGTGAAGAATAGCAATCAGCTCTTTGCTGTCGAAAGGCTCTATCAAAAAATAGTCTGCAAATATCCAGGCTTTAAGTCGGGTTTCAATGTCTATTTCATCAGAAATAAAAATGATATAAGTGTTTTTTGTTTTGGGGTTTTCTCTTATTTTCTGGGAAAGAGATAGGTTTTTATGTTGAGAGTTCCATTTTAGAACGACTACATCAGGAAGGGCATCGGTGATTTGATTTTGGTAGCTTTCAAAGTCAGTCGCCTCTTTGCAGTCAAATCCATTTTGTTGTAAAAGACGGGAGTGAGTGTTTAGAAATTCAAAACAGTTATCAATAAAATAGACTGTTAACATACTATGGTCCCTGTAGAAAGACTGACTTTTCCTAAATTTTATTGATTAATAATTCTAACGTTAGAAGTTAGGTATTTAGTTTTGAAATAGGTAGCGAGATTAAGCCTTAAAA
>CAYLNS010000041.1:0-12256 GCA_964385115.1 uncultured Methylomarinum sp. | reverse complement strand
ACGTTAGAAGTTAGGTATTTAGTTTTGAAATAGGTAGCGAGATTAAGCCTTAAAAGTATATTATTTGTTATTTTAACAGTGGATGAATAAAGAGCTGATTTAGAGAAGTTATTTGGCAAATAATTGATAGAAAAGACATCCCTGTCTTTGGTTTAATCAAGAAAAGTGTTGATTAATTTCCTGAAAATGCGCTACGAATTAGCTGAATTTACGACGACCAAATCCAAAAGCAACCAGTCCCATGCTTAAAAGAGCCAAAGGAGCGGGCTCAGGAACATTGCTGGTATCTGTAGAACAGTTTCCGATTGTACCATCTTTGCCGGCACCTCCAGTAGCATTTAAAGCTGAGCAGGTGGTGCCAAAGCTGTCGATAGACATGTCAAGAGCAGCTGTACCAGTACCATCGATGAAAAGTGAAACAGTATTCACTGAGGTGAAGTCAACGCCGGCAAAGTCACTAAATAGAAACTCTGCAACACCAGGAAAGGTTAATCCCGATGATAATAACACAGTATTAGTTGTAAGGCTGACAGAGACACCATCAGCAATCACCCCAAAAACACCCCCTAAATCCGCACTGGCCAGAGTTACGCTGAAAGCGTTTGCGCCAGATGTGAGATCTATGCCGCCCAATGCAAAATCAATCTGCGAATAACCGGTAACGCCAGAGCTCTGGCTGTGAGCATAAACACCAGGGTTTGTTGGAGTGTTGATTGCAATATCTGTACTGATACCACTAGATGTAGCCGTGATTGTTCTGGCATAACCTACGCTGGAGTTTCCAGCTGCTGCATTAGTCAGAGGGGCTGATGTTGAATTGAACACATCGCCGTTAAAGTCATCAATCATGGCCGCATTAGCTGAACCTGCACTCAGCGCGATTGATAATGTAAAACCAGTAATAATTTTTTTCATTGTTTAAATCCTTAAGCTATTAAAGTAAAAAATTCGGGATATTCCGTGTTTAATAGCAACCCAGCCGTCTTTTAATAACATTAAGAGACCTGTGGCTTTCCGAACTTACCTCACGGTAAGGGTGGCAACTCTCAAAATTGAGATAAAGCAAAAGAGAGAATAAATATCAGTTTTGTAAAAAAACTGACACTTGTTTTGTAAGCTTTTGCGAATGGATTATAAGTAAATTATTAATTACGAAACTGTCGTTTGCTGTCAGTGAATGATTTTTTAATATGTGTGGAAATAGAGAGGGTCTGTTCAGTAATCCGTAAATTATTAACCGGTTTGTAGCTGGCGTTTCGGTATAATAAAGCACTTTATGATTGGCCGGTTAACAGGTGCTATGAGCGAAGCTTTTTTATTTGATGAATCTGATTATGCTGTTGATGCGTTAAAGGTTCCACCGCATTCGATACAGGCTGAGCAGTCGGTTCTGGGTGGTTTGATGCTGGATAATCAGACCTGGGATCAGGTGGCAGATAAGGTTAATGAAGATGACTTTTATCGCAAGGATCATCGTTTGATATTCAGCGCCATTGCCGAACTGGCTGACAAACAGCAGCCTTTTGATGTGGTGACGCTGTCGGAAGTGCTGGAAAGGCAGGGGCGGCTGGATGAAGTAGGCGGTCTGGCCTATCTGGGAACCCTGGCTAAAGATACACCCAGCGCGGCCAATATTGTTGCTTATGCGAATATCGTCAGAGACCGCTCGGTCTTACGACAATTGATTCATGTCGGCACGGAGATTTCGGATTCGGCTTTTAATCCAGAGGGCCGAGAAACCGCAGAGATTCTTGAAAATGCCGAGCGGGAAGTATTCAAGATTGCCGAGCAGCGTCAGCGTGGGCAGGGAGGATTTCACTCCATTAAAAATCTGTTGGCGGATGCCGTTGACAAGATTGAGACCCTGTTCGAAATGGAAGGGAATATCACCGGCGCCAGTACCGGTTTTACCGATTTTGATGAGATGACATCCGGTTTGCAACCGGCCGATTTGATTATTGTGGCCGGCAGACCCTCGATGGGTAAAACCACGATTGCCATGAATATTGCTGAAAATGTCGCCATTCAAGGTGATAAACCGGTGGCGGTATTCAGTATGGAAATGCCGGGGGAAGCTTTGGCTATGCGGATGATGTCTTCGCTGGGGCGGATTGATCAGCACAAGGTCAGAACCGGTAAACTGGAAGAGGATGAATGGCCCCGGCTGACTTCGGCCATCAATTTGCTGGCCGAAACCAAGTTATTCATTGATGATACGCCGGCGCTGACACCGACTGAAGTACGTTCCCGGGCCCGGCGTTTACAGCGTGAGCACGGACAGTTGGGCTTGATTGTGCTGGATTATCTGCAGCTGATGCAATCGCCATCCAGTGGTGATAACCGGGTGCAGCAGATTTCGGATATTTCCAGAGGGCTTAAAGCACTGGCCAAGGAATTGAATGTGCCGGTCATTGCGTTATCACAGTTAAACCGTAATCTTGAGCAAAGACCCAATAAAAGACCGGTAATGTCTGATTTGCGGGAGTCCGGCGCCATTGAGCAGGATGCTGATTTGATTGTTTTTGTCTATCGGGACGAGGTCTACAATGAAGACAGCCCGGATAAGGGGATTGCCGAAATCATTATTGGTAAACAACGAAACGGACCATTAGGTACAGTAAGATTAACCTTTCTGGGGCAATATACCCGCTTCGAAAATTTTGCCGGTGACCCTTATGCCAGTGAGGGTTATGAATAATGCCTGCGGCGATTGCATGTATTGATAGCAGGGCTTTGCTGAATAATCTCGGGGTTGTTAAAAAAGCCGCTCCAAAAGCCAGGGTGATGGCGGTTATCAAAGCCAATGCCTATGGCCATGGATTAACTCGAATCGCTGAGGTTCTGGCTGATAAAGTGGATGCCCTGGCGGTAGCCCGTCTGGATGAGGCAATTGTTTTAAGACAACAGGGTATTCAAGTGCCGGTGACGGTGTTGCAGGGCTTTAACGGTCAACAGGAGCTGGCCGAGTTTTTGCAATACCGGCTGACAGCCGTGATACATTGTGTTGAGCAAATTCAGTGGCTGGAAAATTCTATCAAAAAAGATAAGCTGCCGGTCTGGCTTAAAATGGATACCGGGATGAATCGCCTGGGATTCAAAGCCGATGAATGGGCACTGGCTTATCAGCGCCTGAAAAATTGCAATGGCGTGCAGCAACCCGTGGGACAAATGACCCATCTTGCCGACAGTGACCAGCCCCAGGCGATAAAAACCGGGCGGCAGATTGCTGCATTTTTGCAATTAACCGATGCTGTGGCAGGGGATAAAAGTATTGCCAATTCAGCCGCTATTTTATCCTGTCCGGAATCCATTGTTGACTGGGTCAGGCCGGGATTGATGCTGTACGGTTGCTCCCCGTTTGGAGATAAAACTGCAGCGGAATATTCATTGAAACCGGTGATGACACTTAAATCGCAAGTCATTGCGGTTAAAAATATCAATATCGGGGAAACGGTGGGTTACGGCAGTACCTGGCCATGCCGCAAACGGGGAAGAATTGCTGTTATTGCCATTGGCTATGGTGATGGTTATCCGCGTTATGCCCGCTCCGGCACCCCGGTATTGGTCAATGGCTGCAAGGTTCCCCTGGTGGGCAGGGTGTCCATGGATATGATTACCGTGGAATTGCCAGCAAGCCTTGATGTTCATCCAGGTGATGAAGCGGTTTTATGGGGGCAGGATTTGCCCGTTGAGGAGATTGCAACCTGGGCAGGAACCATTCCTTATACCTTAGTGTGCGGTATTACATCGCGGGTACAAATTATTGAACAATAATGGCTAAAAAACAGAAAACCGCTTTTGTCTGCACAGAATGTGGTGCTGACTTTCCACGCTGGGCTGGACAATGCACGGCTTGTGGTGAATGGAATACGGTTAAGGAAATTCAATTGGGCAGTCGAGCTTCCGGCAACAGTCGCAAAACCGGCTATGCGGGAGCAAAAACGGAAGTCCAGTTATTATCTGAAGTGAATCTGGCGCAGGCGCAACGTATTTCCACTGGCCTGGCCGAATTTGACCGGGTATTGGGTGGCGGTATCGTAAAAGGCAGCGTGGTGCTTATCGGCGGCGCACCAGGGGCCGGTAAAAGTACCATTTTATTACAGGCGATTGCCGATATTGCCTTGCGGAATATTCCGGTGCTGTATGTTTCCGGGGAAGAGTCTTTACAGCAGATTGCTGAACGGGCTCACCGGTTGGGTGTTAAAACGGATTCCATCAAGATGCTGGCGGAAACCTCGGTCCAGCAGATTTGCCAGGTTCTGGAGCAGGAAAAGCCGGAAGTGGTGATTATTGATTCCATTCAGGTGATGTATTCGCTGGATGCGGATTCATCCCCTGGTTCGGTTTCTCAGGTGCGTGAATCGGCGAGTTTTCTAACGCAATATGCCAAGCGCCATCAGGTGAGTATTTTTATGGTCGGCCATGTCACCAAGGACCAGTCACTGGCAGGTCCGATGACACTCAGTCATATTGTCGATACCCAGGTGATTTTATCATCGACTGATGATACTCGGTTTCGGGTGCTGAGGTCGGACAAAAATCGTTTTGGCAGTGTCGGCGAACTGGGCTTTTTTGCCATGGAAAGCAGTGGCCTGAAAGAAGTCAAAAACCCTTCCGCCATGTTTTTATCCCGGGCTGACAAACCCGCACCGGGCAGTGTAGTGACTGTCCTGTGGGAAGGCACCCGGCCGTTGCTGGTTGAAATACAGGCGTTGGTAACCGAAAGTCAGTATGGTAATCCCAGACGCCTGGCTGTCGGGCTGGATCAGAACCGGCTGGCAATGTTGCTGGCGGTTTTGTCGCGACACGGCGGTATTTTTACCGGCAATGATGAAATTTATACTAATGTTGTCGGCGGCATCAAAGTGACCGAGACCAGTTCAGACCTGGCAATCGTCGTGGGTGTCGTCTCCAGTCTGAAGGATACAGTGATTCCGTATGATGCGATATTTTTTGGCGAACTGGGACTTAATGGGGAAATCAGGCCGGTGGCCAATGGTCTGGCGCGATTAAATGAAGCCGCCAAGCATGGCTTTAAGCGGGCTGTTATTCCAAAGGCCAATAAACCCAGACAGGCAATCCCCGGTCTTGAAATTTATGCCGTCAGCAATATTCAGGATGCGCTGGAGGTATTGGGCGGTTTATAACCGCTATTCGGCTGCCATGTTTTTGCCGGACAGGGCGAGCAAATCGCGTTCCAGCAGTTCGTTGTCGCCGAGGTTCAGTTCCACCAGCCGACGTAATTGAGAAATGCTGTCTATATCAATATGTTCGCATTTAAAACCAACTTCGGTATCAATGACATGGCTGACACTGAGTTCCATGGTGATGGTGATATCATCGGCCAGATTCAATGTCAGTGTGTAGATGTCTTCTATCGGGCTGGACCAGGGTTGTTCAAAATGAAGCAGGCAACCTTTTAATGATAAGTCGACCACCCGACAGTTTGTATTGAGTTCCGGGCCGGACAAATGTGCTTCCGCATCATAAATGACCCGGTGAAATTGACGTTTTTCCTCTGATTTATCCATGGCACTTGTGTTTATTTAATATGGAAGAACTGCATGTTGACGTTATTAATGGTGATGACATCATTATCATTGAGCTGAACAGATTTTTCCCCGACCGGCTCATTATTGACTTCCAGTCTTTCAGGGTTTTCCAAGGCGGAAACAAAAAAACCATTTTTTCTGCGCGCAACGACAACAATTCCATCCTGAGGATTTCCGATTCGAGTCATGGTCTTTTTTAATGCCAGGATACGGCCTATATGGGGACCGCTCATGATTTGCAGGCTGGCTTCTATATGGGGTGCGCTTTTTTCCAGTTTCTGGTTCAGAATATCCAGGGTTTTATCCTGAGGTTTTCCATTATGCTCTGATACCACGGATTCAGTCAGGTTATAGACGATGGAGTGTTTGCCGACATGAATATGATCATTATCCTGCAGAATAGCTTCCTTGATTTGCTCACCATTGACAATCAGCGGAAAGTTTTCATTGAGCTGTTTGATAATGCTGCCATCGTTTTTGATGATAATAGCCGCATGAGCCGGCGCAATGGCGAGGCTGTCGACGGCAATATCATTGGTCTCGTCCCGGCCAATATGAACCACTCCGGATTCGTAAATATCGGAACTTAGAGGTTTATCTTTAAAATAGACAGTTAATTTAGGCATCGTTTTATGAAATGATCTCACTCGCTAATTGAGTATAGACACAAAACTTAAGGTTTGCCTGAATTAACTATGAAAACTTTGAGGCCGGTATGTTTTTCCGAGATAAGCGAACTGCTTATTCCTTCCAGGGGTGAATTTTAACCAGTTTAATGGTGTTTTTATCACGTTTGATAATTTCGATAGGATAGCCGTGTAATTTGACGCTGGTGCCCGGTTCAGGAATGGCTTCCATGTATTCAATAATGAGTCCGTTGAGTGTTTTCGGGCCTTCAGTGGGTAAATCCATATCCAGTATCCGGTTCAGCTCACGCACGGTGATACTGCCATCAACCAGATGACTGCCATCGGACTGTTTTTTGACGCTGGATTCTTCAATAATCAGTTCACCTACCAGCTCCTGCAGTAAATCGTCCAGAGTAATCAGGCCCTGAACATCGCCATATTCATCAACGACCAGGCCAATACGCAGTTTTTCGGTTTTAAAACACTGTATTTGCTTGTGCAGAGGCGTATTTTCGGGGATGAAAAACGGTTTTATCAGATTTTTGGTAATGCATTGTTTATCAAAATCTTCATTACAAATCAGACCGAGAATTTTACGCAGATGCAGAAAACCAATGACCCTGTCTATATTCTGTTTGTAGACGGGGAGGCGGGTATGCGGACTGTTCTGTAGCTGCTTGATGATTTCTTCAATCGGTTCTTCGATATCAATGCCGACAATCTCATTGCGCGGGGTCATGATATCTTCTACCGAGGCCGATTCCATGTCCAGAATACCCAGCAACATATTACGGTAACGGGCCGGCATCAGATTATCGGCTTCGGAAACAATGCTTTTTAATTCTTCCTTGTTCAGCGTTTCTTTGGTATCGCTATTGACTTTTACCCCCACCAGGCGCAACAACAGATTGGCAATCAGGTTGACCAGCCAGACGATAGGGTAGAAGATTTTTAACAGCGGGGTGTAAACCCAGGCAGCAGGAAAGGCCAGCACTTCAGGCTTAAGCGCAGCCAGAGTTTTGGGAGTCACTTCCGAGAATATCAGAACCACCAGGGTCAAAATACCGGCAGCAGCGGCGATGGCCTGCTCTCCGCCAATTCTGATGGCGATAACTGTTGCCAGTGAGGAAGCCAGAATATTGACAAAATTATTGCCTAACAGAATCAGACCGATTAAACGGTCAGGCCGTTTTAACAAACGGTAGGCTTTGATGGCGCCCCGGTGTTTTTTCTTGACCAGATGCTGTAACCGGTAACGGTTTAAGGTCATCAGGGCGGTTTCTGAGCCGGAAAAGAAAGCCGAGAGTAAAAGCAGTGCTGCCAGAATACTGAACAGTACAGTCAGAGATAAATCGTCCAACGCGATGAGATAAAGTAGTTAAAAACAGGCTCTAGTTTCTATGCTGAGAAAATTTTGTCAAGTGCTAACAGAAAAAACAAATAGAAATAACCTGAGAATAAATTAATAAGTTGCTCATTAGTAGACTATATTTAACTTTATAAGCCGATGGCTCAGGATAAACTTTTTTACGAATAATGCAGATTAAAGGGGTTTGCGGCTTGCCTTCCGGCAAATTTTCGCTATTTTTATCGGGTAGCATTTTTTATCAATCAACGAGTTTTTAGTTTATGGCTTTGTCCCCAATTTTGGTAATTGACGATAATCAGGACAGAATCAGTCAAATCGGGACTGTACTGGACTTTATGGAACAAAACTACAGGACGGTAGAGATTGATGCGCTAAATGCTGCCGTTTTTCAGGAGCATCGCTTTTCAGCCGTTTTTATTGGTGGAGAGCGAGACCAGCAGGATAGGCTGGTCACACAGGTCAATGAATGGGCTCAGGATTTAGCGGTTATTTTGTTGCAGGAACGGTCAGATATGACCGGCGTTTCCACGCTGGTGCAGAAAAAGGTCAGCAAAATTTTGCAATGGCCGACCCGTTATCCGCTGCTTAAAGAAACTCTGAATAATTTAGCCCCCATGCAGCAAAAACCTGTTATTTCCGGTTCCAGACAATCCCGTGCGGATAAAGGACTGGCGGGTAACAGTGAACGCATTAAACTGACCCGCCAGTTGATTGATCAGGTGGCGGGTTCTGATGCGACGGTTTTGATTTTAGGGGAGTCCGGTACCGGTAAAGAAGTGGTGGCGCAGGCCATTCATAAAAACTCGTCACGAAAAAATGCCCCTTTTGTACCGGTTAACTGTGGCGCAATTCCGGGAGAATTACTGGAAAGTGAGCTGTTTGGACACGAAAAAGGGGCGTTTACCGGTGCTTTAACGGCACGTCAGGGCCGCTTTGAAATGGCCGAAGGCGGCACGCTTTTTCTGGATGAAATCGGCGATATGCCGATGCCCATGCAGGTCAAGCTGCTTAGAGTGTTACAGGAAAGAACCTTCGAGCGGGTCGGCAGCAATAAAACCATACAATGTAATGTCCGGATTATCGCAGCCACTCACCGGCATCTGGAAAATGAAATCAAAGAGCAACGCTTTCGGGAAGATTTGTTTTATCGTCTGAATGTGTTTCCCATTGATGTGCCCTCGCTACGGGAGCGGCCGGAAGATATTCCCTGGCTGGTTAATGATTTAATCCGCCGGATGCATAAATCCGGGAGAGGCCGGGTAAAGCTGACGGCCGATGCTATTGCCGTGTTAATGCAGCATGACTGGCCGGGTAATATCAGAGAATTGGCAAATCTGATTGAACGACTGGCGATTATTTATCCAGAAAAAGAGGTGCAGCCGGAAGATTTGCCTGAGAAGTTTCAGGAATATGCGATTCCAGAGGGTTTTTCTCTTAATGAGAATATTGAATGGGCGGCTGATGCGGAAGGGCCATCTGCTGAACCAGCAAACCCGCCTCAGGTTTTGTCAATAGTGGATGCGCAGACGACGACCGCGCATTTACCGGATGATGGCATAGATTTAAAAGAATATCTGAGCCAGCTGGAAAGCGATTTAATCAAGCAGGCGCTGGAAGAGTGTAATGGTGTGGTCGCCCACGCTGCAAAATTATTGAATATGCGCCGAACCACGCTGGTGGAAAAGCTCAAAAAATACGATTTGTCTGCATAAGGGCGGAATTGTCGCAAGCACTCATCGCCCACAAAATGGAAATGTGATTTCCATTTTGGTGATACATCCTTGATAGCTTGAATATGATTTCATGTCATACGCCGACAAGTTATCACATCATTCTTTTGAGGCGACACCGGAAAGCGCCAAATAAATGACTCTTCACATCCCTAACTCACTGAAATTAAATAACATATAAAGTTGGTTTGTTTTTTGCTTGTTAAGGTTTAACAAACACTTTGACAAGATGTTATATGAAAATGAGTGAAGCCCATCAGGAAAACAAAGCGCAGCGGTTAACCGATGCCTTTGAGCTTTTTAACCAGCTTTCAGAAAATCTTGCCCAGTCTTACCAGGGGCTGGAGTCACAAGTCGCCCGTTTGACCGAGGAGCTGGCCGCTGCCAGAAATGAGCGCCTGAAAACCCTGTTGGAAAAAGAAAAAATCACCCTGCGTTTGCAGCAGATACTGGCTGCTTTGCCTGCGGGCGTGGTTATTCTGGATGATTCCGGCAAGGTTATAGACTGTAACCATCAGGCGATTGATTTTTTAGGGGAGCCTTTAATCGGGCTTGAGTGGGAACGAATTATGACTGACTGTCTGCTGCCGGTTGCAGGCTGTCCGCATGAGCGAAAGCTGGCGGATGGCAGGCGGGTGAACCTGGTCTTTAACGCGCTGGATAATGAATCCGGACAGATTGTTTTATTATCGGACATCAGCGAACTGCGCTCATTACAGGATTTGCTGGCCCAGCAAAAACAACTATCCGCCATGGGGGAAATGGTGGCCAGCATGGCTCACCAGGTCAGAACGCCGTTATCAACAGCCATTCTTTATGCTTCACAATTATCAAAACCGGCGTTAACAGAACAGCAGCGGCAGGTCTTTGGCGGCAAAATTCTGGAGCGTCTGCAATATCTGGAAAGACAGGTTAATGACATGCTGGTTTTTGCCCGGCAGGGCAAGATGGTCATGGATATTTTTTCCTTACAGCATTTGTTAACTCAAATAAAAGAATATATGGATGAACAGACTGCCATTCAGTTTGACCTGAACATTCAGATTCAAAACGATTTGATTCATGGTAATGAAGATGCCTTGCTGGGCGCCTTGATGAATTTAATAAACAATGCCATTGAAGTGGGCCAGGATGGATGCCGTATTCAATTGTCGGTAGTCCAGCAGCAAGGGGATATTAAATTTATTTTAAAAGATAACGGCCCGGGGATTGCCCGGGAACAGTTGCCGCGTATTTTTGAGCCTTTTTACACGACAAAGCAGGCCGGGACAGGACTGGGACTGGCTGTGGTCGATAGCGTGATTAAAGCGCATGGCGGCATGATTCATTGTCATTCAAAATCCGGGCAGGGGGCGGTTTTTACACTGACATTACCCTGCGGATATACACAAACAACCACATTATCCGGTAGTCAGACCAAACAGGGAGAATACGCATGAAGCAGTATGATTTATTGATTGTAGAAGATGATAAAGATTTAGCTGAAGCCTTGTCGACGACATTGGAAATAGAAGGCTATCGGGTTTTAGCGGCCAAAAACGGGACCGAAGCGCTGGCCAGAATGAGTCAGCATTCTTTCCGGTTAGTCATCAGCGATGTACAGATGCCCGTTATGGATGGTTTTGAATTATTAAGCAATATCCAGCAAAAATACCAGCAGATTCCGGTGTTGTTGATGACCGCATATGGCACCATCCCGAAAGCGGTTGCCGCGATGCAGGCTGGCGCGGTTGATTATTTAATCAAACCTTTTGAAGCCGATGTGCTGGTGGATAAAGTGGCCGGACTGTTGCGTTCCTCGTTGCCGCAACAGGATGAGACAGTTGTCGCCGACAGTAAAATGCGCAGGCTTTATAGCTTATGTAACAAGGTATCTAAAACCGATGTCACCGTTTTGCTGGAAGGTGAAAGCGGAAGCGGGAAGGAGGTGTTGGCGCGTTATATTCATCAACATTCAGCGTATGCCAAAGGTCCGTTTGAAGCTGTTAATTGTGCGGCTATTCCAGAAAATATGCTGGAGGCGATGTTATTCGGCTACGAAAAAGGTGCTTTTACCGGTGCAGTTCAGGCCTCAGCCGGAAAATTTGAACAGGCACAGGGCGGCACCTTGTTACTGGATGAAATCTCGGAAATGGATTTGGCCTTACAAGCCAAGTTATTAAGAGTGATACAGGAAAAGGAAGTGGAGCGTTTAGGCGGACAGAAGAAAATTCAACTGAATGTCAGAATTCTGGCGACCACCAACCGCAAGCTGAAACAATTTGTTGAAGAAGGGCGCTTTCGGGAGGATTTGTATTATCGTCTCAGCGTGTTTCCAATTCGTATCCCGCCACTAAGAGACAGAAGAGAGGATATTCTGCCGCTGGCTCACAGCCTGTTGCAGAAGCATTTTCAAGGTGGCAAGGCGTTGCCGGCTTTCAGTATGGTCGCGCAAAATAAATTACGCAGCTACCACTGGCCCGGCAATGTCAGAGAGCTTGAAAATGTGATTCAACGGGCATTGATTTTATGTCAGGACGATATTATTCAGGCAGATGATTTGATTTTTGAAGAGGATTTTAATGCAGCGCCGGAATTGCCCGATTATGCCATGAGTCTCCCTGAGCCTGAAGACCCGCAAGAAGAACTGCGCTTAGGCGATAAAGTCAGAACGGCTGAAGAAAAAATCATTATTAAAACACTTTTGGAAGTTAATGGCAGTCGTAAACAGACGGCTGAAAAACTCGGAATCAGCCCGCGAACCTTGCGCTACAAGATTGCCCGCATGAAGGAATCAGGCATAGCTTTGCCTTGTTAATAACTGATGTTACGCAGTGACTTTTCCCTCATTCCTCATACAGACACTTCAGACCACTGAGAACACAGAGAATGAAGCCGTGTAGCAAGGATGACATTAAACAGATATTTCAACAGAGTCGTTAATAATGTCATGAATCCAGACCAGTCAAGGGCATTAAACAATACAAATTATAACTC
>CAYLNS010000040.1:13263-15914 GCA_964385115.1 uncultured Methylomarinum sp. | reverse complement strand
TACTTTTTGTTTAATAAACTCAACAATGTTTTCCAGCGGAATATCCTGGTTTTCCTGAGCGGTACGTGCCCGGTATTCGGCGGTTCCTTTATCCAGACCCTTGTCGCCCAAAACAATGCGATGCGGGATACCAATCAGTTCCATATCAGAAAACATAAAGCCAGCCCGGACTTTACGGTCATCAAACAATACTTCAATACCTGCATCCTGTAATTGCTGGTAGATATTCTCGGCCACTTCACATAAACGATCGGATTTATGCATGTTGAGAGGGCATAAAGCCACCTGAAAAGGCGCCAGTTCCTGCGGCCAGATTATGCCATTATCATCATGACCCTGTTCGATAGCCGCCGCTACAACCCGGCTGATGCCGATGCCATAACAGCCCATAATCATAATCTGGTTTTTACCCGATTCATTGGTGACAGAAGCATTCATGGCTTTGCTGTATTTATCGCCCAGTTGAAAAATATGACCCACTTCAATACCCCGGGCAATCGTCAATACGCCTTTACCATCCGGGCTGGGGTCACCCTCAACCACCATGCGCAGGTCTTCGCTTGAGTCCGGCAGCGGCAGATCTCTGACCCAGTTGACGCCGCGGTAATGGTAACCGTCTTCATTGGCGCCGCAAACAAAGTCAGCCATTAACAAAACACTGTGATCGGCGATGATTTTTAAATCAAGGCCGATGGGGCCAATTGAACCAGGCTTGCAGCCACAGGCTTTAATAATTTCTTCATCCTCGGCAAATTCCAAAGGTGAAGCAACTCCTGGCAGTTTTTCCGCTTTTAACGGATTTAGTTCGTGATCACCCCGTAACAGCAGTGCCACCAAGTCGTCATTTTCACCTTTCACAATCAGGGTTTTTAGACACTGTTCAGGTTGAATATTCAGAAACTCACAGACTTCGGCGATGGAATGCTGATCAGCTGTGGCTATTTTTTCAAGAGGCTGGCTCGGCTCTGGGCGTGAACCTTCTGGCGGCAGTGCTTCGGCTTTTTCCACATTGGCCGCATAATCGCTTTCTGTTGAAAAGGCGATAGCATCTTCGCCGGAATCTGCCAGCACATGAAATTCATGGGAAATTGCTCCGCCAATCGAGCCGGAATCAGCAATGACTGCCCGGAATTTTAAGCCAAAACGATTAAAAATATTCGTATAAGCCTGATACATGGCGTCATAGGTTTGCTGCAATGAATCCTGGTCCAGGTGAAAGGAATAAGCGTCTTTCATGATAAATTCACGCGAACGCATGACCCCAAAACGAGGGCGAATCTCATCACGAATCTTGGTTTGAATCTGGTAATAAGTAATCGGCAGTTGTTTATAACTTTTGAGTTCATTACGCGCCAGATCGGTAATAATTTCCTCATGCGTGGGGCCTAAACAAAAATCGCGATGATGGCGATCCTGAAGCCTGGCCAGTTCCGGGCCGTATTGTTCCCAGCGGCCTGTTTCCTGCCATAATTCGGCCGGTTGTAACGTCGGCATCAGCACTTCCAGGGCGCCTGCTTTTTCCATTTCTTCGCGGGTGATTTTTTCAACCTTTCTTAAGACTTTTAAACCCAGCGGCAGCCATGTATAAAGCCCGGCGGCCAGTTTGCGGATGAGTCCCGCACGAATCATGAGTTTATGACTGGCGATTTCAGCGTCGGAAGGAACTTCTTTAACAGTACTGAGAGGAAATTGAGTTGTGCGCATTATGGTCAGTTAATAAATAGATACAAAACCGACATTTTACCTTTTTATAGGGAGAAGGTGGAATTGTAAATTAGAAAAAGGCAATAATCATACCTTGTACAACCGATTCATTGACTCCGGTCAGGCCGAATTTATGATGCCAGTAGCTGTATTCGGTGCCCATATACACTTTATCGGCTTTCCAGCCCAGCAGATCTCCTACATCAACCAGTACCTGTGGCTGCGCCAGAATCAGGAAATTACCATGACTGTTAGTATATCCCCAGCGAAAGTCCGTAAAGCCACGGAATTTAAATTTAATATTGGCTAAAGAAAACGGAAGGCTCCACACTGGGGTGACCTGTAAACCGTATTTACCCGCGACACTATCGTTTTTGTAGCCGGTAATATCCAGCTGCAGATAATCAAAAAATGAATTGGATAAATCAAAACTGATACCCGCTAGATAGGCCTTAAAATTATCTTTTTCAGGCTGATTGCTGATATTCAAACCGGCAACCAGTGAAATATCTTTAACCGGGCCGAGTTTAAAGTTCAGGCCGGATGTTTTGTTTAAACTCAGATAAGAATAAACTTCAGCATAAACCTCAACGCCCACATCATTTCGAAATGCGGTATCAACGAAGAAAAAATTAGTACCGTATTGCCAGCCATCGGCATGTTCAACGGTGATGGTTTCTCTGTCAGGATCACCCAGTTCAAAATCACTGCCATATAAAAACTGAATATTTTGGCTGGTCCATTCAAAAGCGGGGCAAAATGAAGACCAACTTAGTAGTAAGGTGAGGGTGGCTGTTTGTAAAAAAAATGCTTTTTTTCGTCCTGAAAACTGTCCTGTTACTGACATATTATGTTTGCTGAGTTATTGTTATTATTGGTTGTGTTAATGCTGGTTTCAGGCTACATCACTGATCTGATGCTACCGCTATAAAAAGTATAGCATTGTT
>CAYLNS010000040.1:0-13163 GCA_964385115.1 uncultured Methylomarinum sp. | reverse complement strand
GGTGAATAGAATGGCTATATTAACGATAAGAATCCCTGATGATAAACATGGACGGCTAAAAAACCTGGCTAAACATCGGCATGTGAGTGTGAATAAGTTGATAGAAGAGCTATCAACACAAGCGCTGGCAGAATTTGACAGTGAGGTGAGATTTCGCACCTTGGCTGCACAAGGCAGTATTGATAAAGGGCTGGAGATACTTGATAAGCTTGATGAACATTTTTCTTAGTCTTGATTTCTGCTTTGCTTCCTTAAAGACTGGTTATTGATTTTTTCGGTTAATTGTCTCAATGCCCATTCCACATGTTCTCTGACTAATGTTGAGGGATGTTGCAGACGGCTCTTCAGTGCCTCTAATGAGGCGGGCAAAGCCGGGCCGTTTCCGAGGGCGACGGCGATGTTTCTGAGCCAGCGTTCATGACCGATTCGGCGGATGGCTGAGCCTTCAGTTTTTTTTAGAAATGTCGCTTCATCCCAGCTGAATAGTTTAATCAATTGAGCATTATTCAGTTGATGTCTAGGAGAAAAGTCTTTTTCAGGACTCAGTGAGGCAAAGCGGTTCCAAGGGCAGATGAGCTGACAATCGTCGCAGCCATAAATACGATTCCCGATAAGAGGTCTTAAGCTTTCTGGAATGGCGGTTTTCAGTTCAATGGTCAGATAAGATACGCAACGCCGGGCATCGACCTGATAGGGGGCAACAATAGCCTGGGTAGGGCAGATGTCGATACAGGCGGTGCAGTGGCCGCAGTGTTCGCTGACGGGTGAGTCACTGGCTAGTGGCAGATCAGTGTATATTTCGCCTAAAAAAAACCAGGAACCGGCTTTGCGATTGATGAGATTGGAATGCTTGCCAATCCAGCCCAGGCCAGCTTTTTCGGCGATGGCTTTTTCCATCACCGGGGCGCTGTCGACAAAAGCACGGTATCCAAACGGGCCAATCTGTTGTTCAATCCGGTTGGCTAACTTTTGCAGGCGATTACGCATCATTTTGTGATAATCGCGGCCAAGCGCATAGCGGGATATAAAAGCAGCCGCAGGATTATCCAGTTGTTTATGAATATTTTTTCTGTCTTCGGGCAGATAATCCAGCCGCACGGAAATGATGCTGCGAGTGTTTTCAAGCAATAAAGGTGGTCGGCTGCGTTTTAAACCATGACGGGCCATAAATTCCATGTCGCCATGAAAGCCTTTTTCCAGCCAACGTTTAAGATGCTGTTCGGCGGCAGCAAGATTGGTGTCACTGATGCCTGCTTGTTGAAATCCCAGATCTTTAGCCCATTGTTTGATTTGGTCGTTTAATTGGCCCAGGGATTCGGCTGACATGAGCAAAGGGGCAGAGCGGCCGCAAGACCGCTCTTTTTGTAAGGATTAATAAATAACCTGACGATTGAGTAAGGCAGTGTGGATTTCTTCCAGGTCACTTTCATCGGTATTAAAAGACAAGTCGGCCTGTTTTTTGCCACAATTGGCACAAATCGCGATGAGACCGGCGTTTTTAATGACAGGCAGCAGGATATCCAGCTGTTCATCCTGATTATCTAAAATAGTGGTGGCATGGCCGGTATCAAACAATTTACGTTCCAATTGTTCAGCACGTTCCAGTGCTTTTTCGCCGCTCAGGGAAATGACGGCGGCCGTTTGACTGAAACGGGCGGCTCTTTCTTCTGCTGAGACAGGGGATAAGTCAGTTTCATCAGTTGTACCGGTAATCATGCCGGCGCCGACAGTGACGTTGGTCAAGCGGTCGATGATAATGAATGCGGCGGTTCCTTTGCTTTGTTTGTACGGATCAAACACAACCGGAGCATTGACGGAGACATTGCAAACACCAATTTCGTTGAGTTTAAGCTCGCTGGCATCATGATGTTCCAGCGTGTTGACATCAATACGGTAATCGATACTGGAAATGGAGCCGGAAACACTGCGTGTAGCCAGCTTGATAATATATTGACGGCCCGGAACCATGGATTGTTCGGTCATCCAGACGATATTGGCTTTGAACCGGTCGGCTACGGTGGGTTGTGACTGGTTTTTTGAGACAATCATATCGCCGCGGCTGATATCAATCTCATCTTCCATAGTCAGCGTAACCGCCATGGGTGGAAAGGCTTCCGCGATATCGCCTTCGTAAGTGACGATGGATTTGATTTTGCTGGTGCTGCCTGATGGCAATACGGTGATTTCATCGCCCGGATGGAACACGCCTGCAGCAACCGTGCCGCAAAAACCTCTGAAATCAAGGTTGGGGCGATTGACATACTGTACCGGGAAGCGCGGGTCAGTAAAATTATGATCGCTGGCAATTTCGATGGTATTTAATAATTCCATCATCGCTTTGCCGGTGTACCAGGGCATGTTTTCACTGGGGTTGACGACATTGTCGCCATTCAGCGCTGAAATGGGTACAAAGTGAATATCTTCAATCCCCAGGTCTTTAACAAAATCCAGATAATCTGCCTTGATTTTATTGAAAACCTCTTCGCTGTATTCAACCAAATCCATTTTGTTAACGGCCACGATAATATGCTTAATACCCAGCAGTGAGGTAATAAAACTATGGCGTTTGGTTTGCGTTTGTACGCCATAACGGGCGTCAACCAGAATAACCGCCAGGTCACAGGTGGATGCGCCGGTGGCCATGTTACGGGTGTATTGTTCGTGTCCCGGGGTGTCGGCAATAATGAATTTGCGGGTCGAGGTTGAAAAGTAACGGTAGGCAACATCAATGGTAATGCCCTGTTCGCGTTCTGCCTGTAAACCGTCAACCAGCAGGGCCAGGTCTATTTTTCCGGCGCCGGTGGTGCCGGACTTTACGCTATCGGCTTGAACCGCAGCCAACTGGTCTTCATAAATCATTTTGGAATCATGCAGAAGACGCCCAATCAGGGTGCTTTTGCCGTCATCGACATTGCCGCAGGTTAAAAAACGCAGCAGTTCTTTGCGTTCATGTTGTGCCAGATAGGCATCAATATCGGTGCTAATCAGTTCGGATTGGTGTGACATGCTTTTCTCTGAATCGGTTAAATAAGGGGCGTTTAGAAGTAACCTTCACGTTTTTTCTGTTCCATAGAGCCTGCCTGATCGTGATCAATCAGCCGACCCTGACGTTCGGACGTCGTGGTTAACAGCATTTCCTGAATAATTTCAGGCAGCGTGGTTGCGGTTGATTCGACTGCTCCGGTTAACGGGTAGCAGCCCAGCGTTCTAAAACGAACCATTTTCATTTCAACTTTGTCTTCAGGGCCAATCGGCATACGCTCATCATCAACCATGATTAACATGCCGTCTTTTTCAACGACAGGGCGTTCCTTGGCGAAATACAATGGAACAATAGGGATATTTTCCAGATGAATATATTGCCAGACATCCAGTTCTGTCCAGTTGGAGAGCGGGAATACACGGATACTTTCGCCTTTGTCAATGCGGCCGTTATAGATGTTCCACAATTCAGGACGCTGGTTTTTAGGGTCCCAGCGATGGTTTTTATCCCGGAAAGAATACACTCTTTCTTTGGCTCTGGATTTTTCCTCGTCTCGGCGGGCGCCACCGAATGCGGCATCAAATTGATATTTATTAAGCGCTTGTTTTAATGCATCGGTTTTCATGACATCGGTATGTTTTTTACTGCCATGAGTAAATGGACCAATACCTTGTTTTACCCCTTCTTCATTGACATGAACCAGTAAATCCAGTCCCAGGTCTTTAGTCAGCGTATCGCGAAATTCAATCATTTCCTTGAACTTCCAGGTGGTGTCAACATGCAGAAGCGGGAAGGGGAGTTTACCAGGATGAAATGCTTTCAGTGCCAGATGTAACATGACGGCTGAATCTTTACCAATCGAGTAGAGCATGACCGGCTTGTCAAATTCTGCGGCGACTTCACGGATAATATGAATACTTTCAGCTTCAAGCTGTTTCAGGTGAGTTAGTTTATAATCTGACATTAATGAGTCCAGGGAGTTACCAGTACCATAAAAATAGACTATTTTAAATTGATTGATGGTCGAATACC
Organism: uncultured Methylomarinum sp.; assembly: GCA_964385115.1. Classification (GTDB taxonomy): domain Bacteria; phylum Pseudomonadota; class Gammaproteobacteria; order Methylococcales; family Methylomonadaceae; genus Methylomarinum. Next base: position 9,148 of record CAYLNS010000040.1, on the reverse strand, counting down.
AGTTATTTACGGATAGATTAAAAGGTTGAAATGAGAGAAATACAAGGGGTTGCCGAATTGGTTAACGATAATCGGCAGCGATTAAGCTATCAAAAACTGGCGGAACGGTTGCTGGAGGATATGCAGCACAGCCATTTTTTGATCTTCGGAAAACAGAATGATAACACGGTCGTTTTGGCTGATTTGCCTTTAGCAGAGGATGCTCTGGTATATGACGCCTGGGATAAGCGGCTGGATTTGATGTTCAACGGAGTGATTCAACGTGATGACTGTGTGCCGCTGACCTACCGGCTGCAAGGGCAAAGTCTGTCCGTTAGCGGACGCTGTTCCATGATTCCTAAAGTCTGTGGTGTGGACTTGTATCTGAGTCATAGCTACAGTGGCCGGAAAGGAGATAAGGTGTATCAGAAATTTGCAATTAAGTTGGCGGATGTGATGAAACTTTATCGTAATGAAGCCGGAATTTAGCGCGAGGAACAAGTGTTGCAAATGTATCCCTGTAGTCCTGGTGTGACATCCCTGTCACATCCACTTGCTTACCAGGTTACTGAAATTAAAAGATTCTGTTGATTATTACGCTGAAGAGCTACAACAGTTTTTTTATTTCAGGGATACAGGAGCCGCAGTTGGTTCCAGCTTTTAGAAGGTTGCCAATATCCTCAACAGTTTTAGCCTTGCCGGATGTAATGGCTTCTTTTATCGTGTTTTCCCCGATTCCAAAACAGGCGCATACCATGGGGCCGGTATCAGGCTGGTCGCCGCCCGGTTCTCCGGCCAGCAGGCTGGCTCTGGCTTCATCACTTATTTCTGCTTCAGAAAACAGCTGGCTTAGCCAGGTTCGGGCCGGTAAATGCGGGTTGGCCGAGATAAACAGCACGCTTTCCAGGCGCTTGTTTTTTATCAGTCCGGCCCGGTATTGCAAGGTACCGGTATCGACAAAATCCAGCCATTCACCATCGCTGCCCAATTGTTGTTGCGCCCAGGAAGCGGGGTCTTCGATGACACTTTCACCGGCCAGTTCATAACGCCAGAATTGATTGCCTTTTATTTTGACCCAGTATTCGCAGGATTCTAATGCCAAAGGTGTCCGTGACAGAATAAATCCATACCAGGCCGGTTGATACGGCTTGATTTTGACCGGGGTGTTTTTTGACTCGGGTTGTCCGGAAATGGGATCGACCACCGGATTGACCAGAGAATTGACCCGGCCTTTGGCGGCAACAAAATCATTCCAGTGCATCGGCGCGAAAACACTGCCTGGGCGTTGTTCATCTGTCACGACCACTCTGGCCAGCATATTTCCCCAGCGGCTGTCGAGTCTGGCCAGCCCGTCATGTTCCAGCGCATATTTTTCTGCATCCTGAGGATGTACCTGTACAAAAGGTTCTGGCGTGTGATTGTTTAGTCGCGCCGAACGCGCGGTTCTCATCATGGTATGCCATTGATCGCGGACACGGCCGGTATTGAGAATCAGCGGGTATTCCTGATCGATTGAATTAACCGGCGGGCGCGGAGTAATCGGAATAAATCGGGCCTTACCGGATGGGGTGTAGAAGCGTTTGTCTGTAAACATACGTTTCGTTCCATCGGGTGATTCAGATGTTACTGGCCATTGTACGGGTTGTAGATTGTCATATTCTTCATTGCTGAGCGTTGCCAGTGCGCTGATATCAAAATCCCGGCTGCCATTGTTTTCAAAACCGGATAATGCCGCATGTTCTCTGAAAATTTCGGCAGCACTTTGATAATTAAAAGCCTGTCCGAAGCCCATTCGGTCTGCTACCTGGGATAAAATCCACCAGTCTTCCTCCGCTTCTCCCGGGTGGGGCAGAAAGTTACGCTGGCGCGAAATTCTGCGCTCTGAATTGGTGACGGTGCCGCATTTTTCTCCCCAGGCCAGTGCCGGCAATAAAATATCAGCCCGGGCCGAGGTGCCGGTTTTGTGTTCGCATTCAGATACGATGACCAGTTCACATTTTTCAATCGCTTCTCGTACCTTGTCGGCATTGGGGAGCGTTACTACAGGATTAGTGGCAATAATCCAGATGGCTTTGATTTGCCCGCTGGCAACCTGCTCGAACATGTCGATGGTTTTGGTTCCGGCTTTCGGCGCCAGCTTGTCGGTTTTCCAGAAGCGCGATACCAGATCGCGGTGTACCGGGTTATCCAGTTCCATATGCGCGGCCAGCTGATTACTGAGTCCACCCACTTCCCGGCCACCCATGGCATTGGGTTGTCCGGTGATTGAAAAGGGTCCCATGCCGGCCTGACCGATACGTCCTGTCGCCAAATGACAATTGATAATGCAGTTGGATTTGTCGGTGCCGGATGAGGATTGATTCACCCCCTGGGAATAGAGGGAGACAACTTTTTCGGTATCCGCAAAAAGCCGGAAAAATTCAGCCACATCCTGCTCGGATAATTCACAGGCCTGAGCCACTGTGGAAATATCCGGCGATGAATGAAGCGCTGATTCAATTGCCTGTTCAAAGCCTTCGGTATGTTGACTGACAAATAAATCGTCAATACAGTCGTTTTGCTGAAGATAGCTTAACAAGCCATTAAACAGCACCGCATCTGATCCCGGCTTGACCGGCAAATGCAGGTCGGCAATATCACAGGTGGCCGTTTTGCGCGGGTCAATAACGATGATTTTTAATTCGGGTCTTTCCTGTTTGGCTTTGCTGATGCGCTGGTAAACAATAGGGTGACACCAGGCGGTATTCGAGCCTTCAATAACAATCAGGTCGGCCTGTTCCAGATCTTCATAGCAGCAAGGTACGGTGTCACTGCCAAATGCCCGTTTGTAACCGGCGACAGCCGAGGACATACACAGGCGTGAGTTGGTATCGATATTGGCGCCGCCAATAAAGCCCTTCATCAGCTTGTTGGCAACATAATAATCTTCGGTCAGTAATTGACCGGAAACATAAAAGGCGATGGCTTCCGGGCCGTGTTTTTCAATAACTTTGCTTAAGCCGTCGGCGACAGCATCCAAAGCCGCATCCCATGAGACTTGTTTGCCTTTGATATAAGGGTGTAACACCCGATCGGTAATTTCTACCGTATCGGCCAGCGCCGAGCCTTTAGAGCACAGGCGGCCAAAATTTGCGGGATGGTTTTTATCACCTTTAACAGAAATTGTTTCTTCTGTTAAATTAGTAACAGATACACCACAGCCTACACCGCAATAGGGGCAGGTGGTTGAAGTTGTTGCTGATTGTGTCATGAATGTGTGTCCTGAAGTTCTGCTATATGATGTCGACCAAAAATGATTGAATCACGATAGGGGCTGATATCCTGCTGTTCTGTCAGTAATGAAAAATACCAGTTGCCGTCCAGGGTGTCTCCATAAAGGATGATGCCGACAATGCGATTATCCTTAAGTACCAGTTTTTTATATATATGCCGGGCAGGGTCTTTGAAAATAATCGATTCCGTTCCTTCGCCCCCTTTATAGTCGCCGGCTGAGAACAGGTTGATACCCGTCACTTTTAATTTTGTTGCGGTTGCTCCGGAAACATAACGGGGCGCTTTGCCGGTTGCCAGGTGATCGGCACAGACCTTGGCCTGTTCAAACAAGGGGGCGACCAGGCCAAAGGTTTTATCGCGGTGTTGAACGCATTCGCCCACCGCATAAATATTGGGTGTGGCTGTCTGCAGAACATCATTGACCAATATGCCGCGGTCACATTGAATGCCTGATTGTTGAGCCAGTTGTATATTGGGCCTGACGCCGATGGCCATCACCACCAGGTCGGCATCAATTTCTGAACCATCGGTAAAACGGACTTTTTCGACCCGTTCTTCCCCCAGCAAGGCCTCGGTATTGCGATTCATCAGAAAATACATACCGGTCTGCTCCAGTTCGGCGCGCATCATATCGGCTGAGGTCTGGTCCAGTTGCTGACTCATCAGGGTGTTGTTGCGGTGAACAACAGTAACATTCATGCCCTGCAGTAATAAGCCATGAGCGGCTTCCAGCCCGAGCAGACCGGCGCCGATAATAACGGCGTTTTTATATTTTTTTGCCGTTTCAATCATCACCTGCACATCATTCATGGCCCGGAAGCTGATGACGCCTTCAAGGTTTTTGCCAGGAATATCCAGCATTACCGGCAGTGAGCCGGTAGCCAGTATTAAACGGTCATAATCGGTTTCGATACCCTCTTCGGTAATAACCCGTTGCTTGTCCTGATCAATGCGGGTGACGGTTTTTCCAGTGTATAGATTGATATTATTATCCTGATACCATTGCAGGTCATGGATGATAATATCTTCCAGTTTCTTGTCACCGGCCAGCACCGGCGACAACATGATACGATTGTAATTGCCGTGCGGTTCCGCACCGAATACAGTGATATCGTATTTGTCGGATGTGCGTTTTAATAATTCATCAATGGTCCTCATGCCGGCCATGCCGTTACCGATAAGGACGAGTTTTTCTTTCATAGAGTTTATAAATTCCGGAAAAAAGGAGGTATATTGTCTGAAACTGGCCCGTTCATCAACCCCATAATAATTGATGGATTGATAAAAATTCCAAGGGGCTCGGGTTTGGTTTCGACGTTACAGTACGGGACAGGCGCCCAGTATGGGATCCTACGGAGACTGCGGGATCCCTCTGAGCACCACCGGAATTGCTGAATTAATCAGCGATTGGCCCGGTTTTCAATCAGCTCTGAAACAACAGACGGGTCGGCCAGTGTCGAGGTGTCGCCCAGGTTGTCCAGTTCATTGGCTGCAATTTTGCGTAAAATACGGCGCATGATTTTGCCTGAGCGGGTTTTTGGTAATCCGGGCGCCCATTGAATAAAATCCGGTGTGGCAATAGGGCCGATTTCTTTTCTGACTAATTGTATCAGTTCCTGCTGGAGAGACTCCGATGGCGTGGAGCCGACATTAAGCGTGATATAGGCATAAATTCCCTGGCCTTTTATATCATGAGGGAAACCAACCACAGCTGCTTCTGCAACATCAGGATGCAATACCAGAGCACTTTCAATTTCGGCTGTACCCATGCGGTGTCCGGAGACATTAATCACATCGTCAACCCGGCCGGTAATCCAGTAATAGCCATCTTTGTCTCTGCGGGCGCCATCGCCGGTAAAATAATAGCCTGGGTAGCTCTTATAATAAGTATCAATAAAACGCTGGTGATCGCCATAGACCGTACGGGCCTGTCCGGGCCAGGGAAAGCTGATCATCAGTAAGCCTTCCGCTTCGCCTTCCAGTTCATGTCCTTCTGTATCCAGGATTTTCGGCTGGACGCCAAAAAAAGGCAGGGTCGCCGAGCCGGGTTTTAAATCCGTAGCGCCGGGAAGTGGTGTGATTAAAATTCCACCGGTTTCGGTTTGCCACCAGGTATCGACAATGGGGCAGCGAGCATCGCCGACGACATGATAATACCATTCCCAGGCTTCCGGGTTGATGGGTTCACCGACACTGCCCAGGATTCTTAAACTGCTGCGATTACAGCGTTTAACATAATCATCCCCTTGTGCCATCAGTGCGCGAATGGCCGTGGGGGCGGTATAAAAGATATTGACCTGGTGTTTGTCAATGACTTTCCAGAATCTGTCTGCCTCTGGATAGGTGGGCACGCCTTCAAACATGAGTGTGGTGGCACCATTACACAGTGGCCCGTAAATGATATAGGAATGACCCGTTACCCAGCCAATATCAGCAGTACACCAGTAAATATCGCCGTCATGATAATCAAAGATGTATTTATGGGTGATGGCTGCAAACAACAGATATCCACCCGTGGTATGCAAGACACCTTTGGGTTTGCCGGTGGAGCCGGAGGTATAAAGAATAAATAAAGGATCTTCGGCATCCATTTCTTCCGCTGGACAGATACTCGAGGCGTTAGCCATGGCCTCATGGTACCAAATATCACGCTGGTCATTCCACGGAATCTGATTGCCGGTATTTTGGATGACGATAATGCGTTTTAAGTTCGGGCACTGCTCAGCAGCCTTGTCTGCATTGACTTTTGATGGGACGGTTTTACCGCCGCGATAACCTTCATCAGCACAAATCAGGGTTTCGCAGTCAGCGTCCAGGATTCTGTCTTTCAAGGCATCGGCTGAAAAGCCTCCGAAAACAATGGAATGTACGGCGCCAATACGGGTGCAGGCCAGAATAACGGTAGCCGCTTCTGCCAGCATCGGCAGGTAGATGCAAACCCGGTCGCCTTTTTTGACTCCCTGGGATTTAAGCACATTGGCAAAGCGGCAGACTTGATCATGCAACTGCCGGTAAGTGATTTTTTTATCTTTGGCCGGGTCGTCACCTTCCCAGATAATGGCGGTCTGATTGCCACGGTCAGGCAGGTGTCTGTCCAGGCAGTTAACGCTGACATTCAGTTTTCCGCCTTCAAACCAGCGAATCTTACCGGCTTTAAAATCGTGATCTAAAATATTATCCCAGGGCTTTATCCAGTCTAGAAATTCTTCCGCCTGTTCCGCCCAGAAGGATTCCGGGTCATTGATTGATTGTTGGTAAAGCTGCTGATAGCGCTGTTTGTTTATATGAGCCGTTTTGGCAATATCGGGGTTGACCGGATAAATTCTTTCTTCAGACATCAATACATCCTTAAGCTTTCAATATTTTCTTACCTTAGTCAATTTCAGAAAAGATTGCACGGGTTTTTTTTAAATGCTCTGCCTGCCAGTGGGCAATGGCCCAGTCCAGTATTTCTGATGGGTTTGCATTAACAAGTTCTGCCGGCGGCTGTTGTTTGAGAAGGGTTAACAAAAAATACAGGGTTTTGGATGGATTGTCAGTAGAAATTGCCTGAGCCCCGGTTTGTTTGCTGAGTTTATCGCCTTGCGGGTCAACGATGACCGGAAGATGCATGTATTCAGGCTGAGGATAATCAAGTAGATTCTGCAGATAGATTTGTCGGGGGGTGGAGTCAAGCAAATCGAAACCTCTGACAACATGGGTAATATGCTGCTGGAATTCATCAATCACCACCGCAAACTGGTAGGCGGTAATGTTGTCCTTTCTTCTGACAATAAAATCACCGGGTGACTGACTTAAATTTTGCTGGAACAGACCCTGAAGCCGGTCATAAAAAACAATATTCCGATTCTGCGTTTTTACGCGCAGCGCATGAGGCTGGTCGGTATCAATTGCTTTATTTAAACAATAGCCCGGATAGGCTTTTTTATGGGCCAGGGCCTTACGATTGCAGGTACAGGGGTAAAGCCATCCTTGTTTTTGCAGTTTATCGAGCAGCGATTGATAAAGTTCAACATGCTGACTTTGATAATAAATGCTTTGATCCCAATGCAGCTCCAGGGTATCCAGGGTTTGGATAATACTGTCGGTTGCGCCAGGAATATTACGAAAAGTATCCAGGTCGTCAATACGGAGCAACCACTGGCCTTGATGAGAGCGGGCATCCAGAAAACTGGCCAGTGCGGTAAACAGCGATCCCAGATGCAGCGGGCCGGACGGTGAGGGAGCAAACCGTCCGATATAATGAGACTGTCGGGATTTCTTGTCGATGGGCTTAGCTGGTTTGTTTTTCCCGGATTTCATCCAGCGTTTTGCAATCAATGCACAAGGTAGCAGTGGGCCGGGCTTCCAGTCTGCGAATGCCGATTTCTATGCCACAAGTCTCGCAATAACCATAGTCACCGGACTCAATGGCCTTAAGCGATTCGTCAATTTTCTTGATAAGCTTGCGTTCCCGGTCACGGGTTCTTAATTCCAGACTGAATTCAGATTCCTGAGTGGCTCTGTCATTTGGATCCGGAAAATTAGCCGCATCATCCTGCATATGATGAACCGTCCGGTCAACTTCTTCCATCAATTGGGCTTTCCAGTTTTTCAGAATTGATTCAAAATGTTTCAGCTGCTCCTCGTTCATATATTCTTCGCCTTTTTTTTCTTTGTAAGGCGTAAAGCTGAAATCATCAATACTTTTTTGTGTGTCAGTCATCCCATAACTCCCAGTCAAATTTTAAAACTGCGCATTTTTAACAGAATAGCGAGATGATAGCAAGGATTTTTGTTTCGGGTTTTCTGGAGAATAGTGTCGCCACACAGGAATACTCGTCCGGAAGTGATTTTGAGGATGCAAGGCTGTCCCTGGTTTTTGGTAAGGCAAGTCGTTATAATCAATCTTATGCTGAAACTGATGGTTTGTGAGAAATGCCTACTATTTCAATGTTCTACGGGATTATAATTCGCATGTATTGTGCTCCATCTGAACATAATCCTCCGTATATCCATGCATACTATCAGCAATATAAGGCGATTATTGATATCAGAAAATGTGAGATAACAGATGGCAATCTCCCTAGAAAAAAAGAACGCTTGGTGTTGGCGTGGGTAGAAATTCATCAAGATGAATTGCTGGCTGACTGGGAGTTAGCATCAAATGGTGAGTTGCCATTCAATATTGAGCCTTTAAAATAAAGAAAAATTATTTATGTATTTATCAGTCAAAAGTGTAACTCCTCTTGAAGATTATCGATTGCTTATCACTTTCGAAAACGGTGAAGACAGATTGTTTGATCTCAAGCCATATTTGGAGATTGGCAAATTCTCTGAATTGAAAGATACAGCGTTATTTAATTCTGTATCAGTCAGTTTTGATTCAATTGAATGGGCAAACCATTTGGATTTGGATCCAGAGTTTTTATATCAAAAAAGTGAGATTTTACCCACGCATAATTAGAGTTTCTTATCCTGGCTGTAAATAATAGGGTTATTTTAAACTGTTTAATTTCGGCCTGCTTTTTCAACTCAAGCAAAGTCTTAAGTCCCAGTTCAACTGTATCCTTTTTTGTTTTTAATCCGGTAATTTGTAGCACTTCAGCCATTAAGTTATCAATTTGTTCTCATTGCGGCTCCGGTGTATAAAATTTAATTTATATACACATAGTAGTGTTTAAGATGAACCGTAACAATAAATTTCAGCCAAATTTGTATCACTATTCCGTAGGGGCAATTCATGATACCTCTATATGTTTAAAGTGTTAATCCGGTTGTAAATTCAGCACCTCGTCCTGAAGGACAAGGTTTTCTTTAAGGAAAATATTGCACCTTTTCATCCTTATCATTAATGATGACGTATTCTGAGGTGCTGGAGACAAGTTACATCTGCGTAACATCAGTTATTTATTAA
>CAYLNS010000039.1:13198-15990 GCA_964385115.1 uncultured Methylomarinum sp. | reverse complement strand
AAAATTATTTTTTCCCTACGATATATTTTTGTGTTTGATTATTTAATAAATAACGATTCCGTAGCCAAAGCCCGGCAATGGCTGAAATCATCAAGCCACAGGACGCCAGCGTCAAATAAATTAAAAATTTAAGCTGGGAAAGCTCCTGTATCAATTGTGCATCCAGCTGCGGCTTCACATAATCAGGAGCATTTGTTGTTCCAGTCTGTGAATAATTTCTCAGCACCCTGACATCGTTTTTCAAATCGTTGATAGTGCCTAAAGATGCCTTAAGATGCCCTGTTCTTACACTTTGCTCCAGAACTCGTAACTTACTTTCTATTGAACCACTGACCAAGCCGACCATCTGGCTTTTCAAGGTATTAATTTCAGCCGACAGAACCGGATTTTCCAGCGCCTGAGCGGTAGAGGATGTATTCAAAGATGATTGTTCCACAAGCTCAACATCCGGTACAATCCAGAACCCTAACAAAAACACTACGCTCATTAATGCCAGAACCAGCATTAACAGGACTCGATTAGCCTTTACCAGGGCCTGATGACGATATGCATCATGAAGTAAAACCACTTCATGCTTTTTTACCACCTCATCGGGATCCATTTTATGCATATTATTCATTATTATATTTTTTTAAAATTATCAGCCAGTCCCGCCATCATCCTTCCATCCAGCCCTTAACGATTACTAAAACACATCAACCGATAAGTTATCACTGTATACTTATATCAGAAAGTTGCCTGAACCGGCAACTTTCTGACAAATAAACCATCACACAAAACGACGCTTTTTGGCTGCAATACGCAATCTTAATGCGTTTAATTTGATAAAGCCTTCAGCGTCTTTCTGGTTATAAGCGCCTTCATCTTCCTCAAACGTCGCAATGGCCTCATCAAACAGACTGTCTGTTTCAGAATCACGGCCTACAACCATCACATTACCCTTGTACAATTTTAGGCGAACCTTACCGTTGACAGTTTGCTGGGAGGCATCAATCATCTCCTGCAGCATTTGTCGCTCAGGACTCCACCAGTAGCCATTATAGATTAATGTCGCATAACGAGGCATCAACTCATCTTTAAGATGCGCCACTTCCCGATCAAGAGTAATAGACTCAATGGCACGATGAGCTTTCAACATAACCGTACCGGCCGGTGTTTCATAACATCCTCTGGATTTCATGCCGACATATCGGTTCTCTACAATATCCAAACGGCCAACGCCATTCTCGCCAGCCACCTGATTCAACTTATCCATGACCTCGGCAGGCGTATGCTCCACGCCATCAATGGCAATAATATCGCCATTGCGATAAGTTAATTCAATATAAGTGGGTGAGTCTGGCGCTTTCTCAGGCGCAACCGTCCAACGCCACATATCTTCTTCCGGCTCAGCCCAGGGATCTTCCAAAATACCGCCTTCATAGGAAATATGCAGAGAATTGGCATCCATGGAATAAGGTGAAGCCTTGCCCTTTTTCATTTCAACCGCAATACCATGCCGCTCAGCATAAGCGAGTAATTTTTGCCGGGAATTCAAGTCCCATTCACGCCACGGTGCAATGACATGAATATCAGGTCTTAAAGCATAAGCACCCAGCTCAAAACGAACCTGATCATTCCCTTTACCGGTTGCGCCATGGGAAATTGCCTCGGCACCTGTTTCATTGGCAATTTCTATCAATCTTTTGGCAATTAAAGGGCGTGCGATAGAGGTTCCCAGCAAATATTCGCCTTCATAAATGGTATTGGCGCGAAACATGGGAAAAATATAATCACGGGCAAACTCTTCCCGCAGATCTTCAATATAAATTTCCTTGATGCCAGCCGCTTCAGCCTTGACCCGGGCGGGTTCAACCTCTTCACCCTGACCAATATCAGCAGTAAAAGTAACGACTTCACAGGAATATTCATCCTGCAACCATTTTAAAATAACAGAAGTATCCAGTCCTCCTGAATATGCCAGCACGACTTTATTAATTTCCGCCATGGTTTATTTACACCCTTAATAATAAATCGTTAAATTATACCTTAAAATCGAGTGTATCCGGGGGCTTTTTTGGCGAAAAATGAACGGTTTCAAATCATCTTTGACTGGGCATCTTTTCCCGTAATTTAAGAAAGCGCTGATACCGTGTTCTGGCTATTTTTCCTTCCTCAACGGCCGCCTTAACCGCACAGCCTTTATCATTCACATGCCGGCAGTTATGAAAACGACACTGTTCAATCCAAGGTTGAAACTCCCTGTAACCCCAGGCCAACTCTTGCTCAGTGATTGCGGCCAGTCCAAAAATGGCAACCCCCGGGCTGTCAATCAAATCCCCGCCTTCAGGAAAATGATATAAGGTAGCGGCTGTAGTGGTATGACGACCATGGCGAGTGGTTGCCGAAACCGTATTGGTTTTAAGTTGCCGCCCTGGAATCAGGGCATTGGTTAACGAGGACTTTCCCACACCGGACTGGCCGGCGAACATACTGACCTGGTCTTTTAGCGCCTGCTTCAATTCGGCAATCCCTATCTGTTTGGCCGCACTGACCCGAAAAATCCGATATTCCAGAGACTGATAGATTTTTAACTCCGGTTCCAGCCTTTCTACCCCCGGCAAATCAATTTTGTTAAAAACCAGCGCCGCTTCAATATTTCGATTTTCACAAATTGCCAGATACTGATCAATCAACAAAAAATCACATTCCGGCTCAATGGCAAACACTACAAAGACATTATCAATATTTGCCGCAACGGGCCGGGTTTTTCCATTTCGGGCCGGGCGCATTAACAAAGAGCGTCTGGGCAG
>CAYLNS010000039.1:8346-13098 GCA_964385115.1 uncultured Methylomarinum sp. | reverse complement strand
AATTCATCAGCTTCAAATTCAAATTTACGCTGAACCCAGGCAGTAATCGGTTGCATAAATACCGTAAATACCGGCGAAACCAGCATAAACAACACCAACGCGACCGCATTCGACTGAACTTCAACACCCAATCCGGTAAAAAACCATTCCTGGGTAATCAGCCAGCCTAAAATCGCAAAGCTAATCAATGACATCACTGACGATGCAATCAGCATTTTTATGACATGCTTACGCTTAAAATGGCCTAGTTCATGAGCCAGAACCGCTTCCAGCTCTTCCTCATCCAGTGACTCAACCAAAGTATCATAAAAGACAATACGCTTATTATTTCCCAGTCCGGTGAAATAGGCATTACCATGTCCTGAACGACGGGAACCATCCATAATAAAAATACCGTTACTGCTGAAACCGCAACGCTCAAGCAACGCCTGAATCCTGCGTTTTAGCGAACCCTCTTCCATGGGGGTGAATTTATTAAACAGCGGTGCAATCAGTGTCGGGAACAACCAGCTCATCACCAGAGAAAAGCCAATCAGGATTGCCCAGGCGTACAACCACCATAAAGCTCCAATAGAATCCATCACCCATAGAATCAAGGCCAGAATCGGCATACCAATGGCAAATACCAATGCAATTGACAATAACTGATCTTTAATAAACTGCGCCGGGGTATTTTTATTAAAGCCATACTTTTCTTCAATAACGAATGTCTGGTACCAGCTGGTAGGTAATTCAACAATCGTCATAATCAGAAAAATACTGGCCACAGCAGCTAAATCGGCCATCATCTGCGATAAATCCTGGCTGTACCAGAATTTAAAAATGCTGTCGATGCCGCCGCCCAAAGTTAAAACCAGCAACATGACAATACTGATTAAACTGTCAATTTCTCCCAGCTTTTCTTTCTCAATTGTATAATCCGCCGCTTTCTGGTGGGCTTCAAGCGTCACCCTGTCTTTAAAAGCAGGCGGCACGGCATCCCTGTGAGCCTGAATATAGTCAATCTGGCGTTTTGACAGCCAGTACTGAATAGCATACGAAATAGCTAAAGCAATTAAAAAAATAAGGGTAAATGTTTGCATAAATACTGATTACAGGATTGAAAATAGCTATACAGATTATCCAATGCTACAATTTACCGCAACTTTTTCCCTCATTAATGGACGAAACAATGACCCAGGACTCTGAAAATCTTATCTGGATTGACCTTGAAATGACAGGATTAGACCCTGATAATGATTTGATTATTGAAATTGCCACCATTGTGACCGATAAAAATCTCAATATTCTGGCTGAAGGCCCGGTATTGGCCATTCACCAGGCGGATGAAGCCATGGCTGCCATGGATGATTGGAATCAAAAGCATCACGGCCAATCCGGACTGATAGACAGAGTCAAACATTCGCTGATTGATGTGGAAGAGGCGCAACGGCAAACACTGGAATTCCTTGAAAAATGGGTGCCTAAGAATAAATCCCCGATGTGCGGTAACAGCATCTGTCAGGACAGGCGTTTTTTATATCGTAGTATGCCGGAACTGGAACAGTATTTTCATTACCGCAATCTTGATGTTTCCACACTTAAGGAGCTGGCAGCCCGTTGGGCACCAGACATCCAGAAAGGTTTTAAGAAAAAGTCTGCCCATAAGGCGCTGGATGACATCATTGAATCCATTGAAGAAATGAAATATTACCGCGAGCATTTTATTAAGTACTGACGATGAATCATTTAATTGCCGTTGCCATGGGTGGTGCTTGTGGCGCCATACTCCGATTTCTGGTTTCCAATGGTGTTTATCACTGGCTGGGGCGCGGTTTTCCCTATGGCACGCTGGCAGTCAATATCATCGGCTCGTTCTTAATCGGCCTGATGACCGAAGCCCTGATATTGCAACGGGTTGCCATTTCCGCTGAATATCGCGCCGCCATCCTGGTGGGTGTTTTCGGCTCGTTTACTACGTTTTCCACATTCTCGCTGGAAACGCTCTACCTGCTGGAGCAAGGCAGTATCGCTAAAGCCGGCATGAATGTCTTAATCAGCATTACCGCCTGCCTGACAGCCGTCTGGCTTGGGTTGTTGCTGGGCCGCAGCCTGTTTCTGTACTCTGGCGGCATACTGCGTTGGAGTGGTGGTATTTTGCCTTATGCATTGATTACCGTAAACGCAATTGGGGCCTTTATTATTGGCCTTATCAGCACTATTCTGATTAACAAAATTGCCCTGACAATGGAATACCGCGCCGTCCTCGTCACGCTGATGATTGGTGTTTATCTAACTTTTTCAACACTTTATCTGATTTTATATCTGATTGAAACGGGGCATACCTTTAATGAACATTTCAATGTCATGCTCAGTGTGTTTTTTAGCAATCTGCTGGTTTCTGCCCTGGCGATATGGGCAGGATTATTGATTGGCAAACAAATCTAACGGGAAAACCAATGAAACAATTTACCTTTGCCCGAATTTTTACACTTGAAGGCCACGACCACCTGAATCAGATACTGGATATATTGCGCGATGAAGAAAACATCCAGGGTGCTACGGTAATTCGTGGTATCGCCGGTTATGGTCCCAGCAAAGAAATACACACCTCAACACTGCTGAATCTGTCGCTGGAATTACCTCTGACCGTTGAATTTTATGATGAATCCGACAAAGTCATTCGGGCGATTGATAAAATAAAAAACCGGCTGGACATCAAACATATCATCAGCTGGCCTGTCACTGCCCATATTCACTAATTTCTATTTAATCCAGGTATTTATAAAACCATGTTAGACCCACAATTACTCAGGACCGATATTGAAACAGTCGCCCGGGAGCTCAGTCGCCGAGGGATTGATTTTGATATCAAACATTACAACGAACTGGAAACAAAACGTAAATCCCTGCAAATAAAAACCCAGGAATTGCAAAATGAGCGCAACAGCCGTTCAAAGGCCATCGGTCAGGCCAAAGCAAAGGGTGAAGATATCCAGCCTTTGTTGGCACAGGTACAGAATCTGGGTGATGAATTAAAACAGGCTGAAACCGAACTCTCCAAAATCCAGAATACACTGACCGAAATTCTGGAAGCGACACCCAATATTCTTGATTCCTCGGTTCCCGATGGAAAAAATGAAGATGATAATCAGGAAATCAGCCGCTGGGGTGAACTACCTGAATTTGATTTTGAACCTAAAGATCATGTCGACCTGGGCGAGCCCCTGGGCATGGACTTTGAACTGGGCGCTAAAATCGCCAGCGCCCGTTTCGTCGTTCTACAGGGCCAGCTGGCCAGTTTACAGCGGGCTATTATTCAGTTCATGCTGGATACCCATATCAATGAACACGGCTATGCAGAGACTTATGTTCCTTTCCTCGCCAATGCTGACAGTTTAAAAGGCACGGGACAGCTTCCAAAATTTGAAGAAGATTTGTTCAAGGTTGAAAATGACCCGACTTTCTACCTGATTCCAACCGCAGAAGTACCAGTGACCAATATTGTTCGGGACACCATCGTCGATGCTGACAACATGCCATTGAAATTCGTCTGTCACACCCCTTGTTTTCGCAGTGAGGCCGGCGCTTATGGCCGTGATGTGCGCGGCATGATTCGTCAGCACCAGTTTGAAAAGGTTGAACTGGTACAGATAACCAGCGCTGAAAATTCCGAGCAGGCTCACGAGGAACTGACCGCCCATGCAGAAAACATCCTGCAAAAACTGAATCTTCCTTATCGCAAAGTTTTACTCTGTGCAGGCGATACCGGCTTTTCCTCTTCCAAAACCTATGACCTTGAAGTCTGGTTGCCCGGACAACAAAAATACCGGGAAATCTCTTCCTGCAGCAATTTCCGGGATTTCCAGGCACGCAGACTGAAAGCCCGCTGGAGAAATCCAGCCACCGGCAAACCCGAACTGGTACATACCCTGAACGGTTCCGGCCTGGCAGCCGGCAGAACGCTTATTGCCGTACTGGAAAACTATCAGAATGTCGATGGCAGTATTACCGTGCCGGAGGTATTACGCCCTTACTTGGGTAATACTGAAATTATTCGTTAATCATCAGAACAGACTTATTTTTATTCTTATGTAATCTAAAATAAGTCTGTTTTTTCATTCCTTTACAAGCAAGGCATCAGGACTATTCTTTATTGACCCAGACACTGGGTAAATTCAGTTTTTTCTTGATTTTATCAGCCAGGGCATTGGCTTCAGCCTGGCTTTTGAGTCCTCTGACTGTCAGCCTGTACCAGTTTTGCCCGTTCTTGCGGATTTTAATCACCTCAGCGGGTATCCCCTGCTGACTGAATTCATTTGCTTTTCTTTTTGCATACCATTGCTGCCGATAAGAAACCAGGTTGATTTGCCATTTCTGAGCCGGCCGGGCCACTTTCTTTTTAACCCTTCTGGGTTTAATCTTTTTTCTGGCCTGAACCGCATCCAGTTGAGATTGCAAAACCTCGATGGTTTCACCCATTTGTAAATTCTGCTCGCCCAGCTGGTCAATTTTCTCCTGAAGAGTTTTTATCGTCTCAGCGCTGGGTAAATCAGCAATTATCTTATTCAGCTGTTCAATTTGCTCATTCGTTGCTGAATTGCCGGCCTCTATTTGTTCAATTTTCTGGGTTAATTCTTCAAGTTTCTTGGATGAGTCTTTTTCGACCAGAAAATCCACCTGCTCCTCTATGCTTAAAACCGTCTCCGATAAATCTTCCACTTTTGAGTTCGCAAAAAACCCGACCAAGCCCAGACCGCCGCCCACCAGCAA
>CAYLNS010000039.1:0-8246 GCA_964385115.1 uncultured Methylomarinum sp. | reverse complement strand
GGCGCATCAGCGGGAGCGCTCACCTCCGGCTCTGTTTTATCTTCTGAAGTTTGCTCAACAACAAGCTCATCCTCAGGCTCTGCTATCGCCTCTTCTTCATCGGCAGAAATATCATATTCCTCGACGACTTCCTCTTCACTCTGACTCACCCCTACGTTGTCATCGCTTGAATCGGCAAATTCATCTACATCATCGTCTGAAAACTCATCCACGATATCACTCCCGTTGCTCTCATCGGCCGGCTCATCATTAATTAATTGATCAATTTCAGCAAATTCATCCGGCTCATCGGTATTTTCATCAAAGGCATTATCCATTAATAGCTTATCAATGGCATCCTCGTCATCGATTAAACCGTCTTCCTGATTGAGTGATTCAGCGGTTTCATCCAACATTGAATCCAAATCATTATTGATTTCTTTGTCCAGGCCATTTTTATTTTCGGAAGACTCTGCCATCTTTTATCTCAAACACTGATTGATTTTAAAAAAACTGACTAAACTAAAATGAAGTATAGTTGCTCTATCAATTTTTACGAAAATAATGGTTATCATTTGAAACCATTTAGAATAAAATGAAAAATAAACACTTCACATTATGCAGTTAGCGATTACCGCGCTTAGTTCAATATCTAAAAACTTCCTCACTGACTTGCTTTCAGCTACCAGTAATTGTGAATGTAATATCGTTGAATTCAGAACCTCGCAATTATCAAAAGCTGCAGCCTGTTATCTGCTGGCCGAGGGAGAATGGAATCAGATTGCCAAACTGGAAACATTTTTAAAAAACCTGAACCATCATCCTGATATTCTGATTCAGACTTCACGGCCTGCAAAAAACAACCAGGAATGTGACGGCATCCCCTATATGCTGGAAACACTATCCCTCTACCGGCCTGATATTCTGCATGATCTCACCCGTTTTTTACTGAGCCGTAATATTCATATTGACGAAGTCAATGCATTACGCTATCAATCCTCTTATTCACAAAACATGACTTATTCCATCCGTATGGCTATCATTATTCCGGCCGAGGTCCGCATCTTGTCTCTAAGAGAGGAATTGCTGGAATTTTGTGACCATATTAATCTCGATGCTATTTTTGAACCTATAAAACGCTGATTATTATGACGACTCTAAACCTTAATGAACCTGTCCCTGATTTTGAAGCCGAAGCGACCGGTGGAAAAACCATCCGCCTTTCTGATTATCGCGGCAAAAAGGTGCTGCTTTATTTTTATCCCCGTGACAATACTCCCGGCTGCACACAGGAAGGAAAGGATTTCAGAGATCATTATGCCCGCTTCCAGGAGCTGAATACCGTCATTTTGGGGGTTTCCCGTGATTCTGTTAAAGTTCATGAGGGCTTTAAGCAAAAACATGAATTCCCTTTTGATTTGATTTCTGACAAGGATGAAAAACTCTGCTCGCTGTTTGATGTCATCAAAATGAAAAACATGTACGGAAAAAAGGTCAGAGGCATAGAGCGCAGTACCTTTCTGATTGATGAACAAGGCATCCTGATTCACGAATGGCGAAAGGTCAAAGTCAAAACCCATGTCGCCGAAGTATTGGAAACACTAGAACAACTGGAAAACAAGCAAACATCATGACAAAAAAGACTGCCCGGCAGAAAAAACTGTTTGTCCTGGATACCAATGTTTTGATGCATGATCCTACCGCAATCTTTCACTTTCAGGAACATGACATTTTTATCCCAATGGTGGTACTGGAAGAGCTCGATCATGCTAAAAAGGGGTTGTCGGATGTCGCGCGCAATGTCCGTCAGGTCAGCCGTTTTCTGGATGAACTGGTCCACAATGCCAGCCAGCAACATATTGAAAAGGGCCTGCCCTTGTCCCGTATTGAACATAGTCCTAATGGTGAAACTCCGTTAAACGGTCGTCTTTATCTGCAAACCAAACAGCTAAACTACATGCTCCCTGACACCATGCCAGGCAGTGCAGATAATTCGATTCTGAACGTCACTATGGCATTGATTAAAGAACATCCAGACAGCTGTATTATCCTGGTTTCAAAAGATATCAATATGCGGATCAAAGCAGCCGCATTAGGTTTGACTGCTGAAGATTACCATAGCGACCAGACGCTTGAAGATATTGACCTGCTTTATACAGGCAGTACCCGTCTGGATGATGATTTCTGGGACAAACATGGTTCCAAAATGGAATCATGGCAGGATTCCGACCGAACCTATTATAAATTAAGTGGCCCATTAGTCAGCGACTGGTATCCCAATCAGTATCTGTATATGGAAAATGATTCTAATTTTGAAGCCATTGTTAAAAGCTGTGATGGTAAAACCGCTGTATTGGAGCTGGCTCGTGACTTTTACAATAAACATCACAGTGTCTGGGGCATTACCGCTCAAAACCGGGAACAAAATTTCGCTCTGA
Organism: uncultured Methylomarinum sp.; assembly: GCA_964385115.1. GTDB lineage: Bacteria > Pseudomonadota > Gammaproteobacteria > Methylococcales > Methylomonadaceae > Methylomarinum. Next base: position 5,829 of record CAYLNS010000039.1, on the reverse strand, counting down.
ATGTTCTGTTAGACCCCGATATTGATTTTGTCACTCTGCTAGGGGCTGCAGGCACCGGAAAAACTTTGTTGGCTCTGGCTGCCGGTCTTTCCATGACGATGGAACACAAGTTATATCGGGAAATCATCATGACCCGTGAAACCATTCCCGTTGGCCAGGATATTGGATTTTTACCGGGAAGCGAAGAGGAAAAAATGGCGCCGTGGATGGGAGCATTACTGGATAATCTTGAATTATTAGGCAGCCGCTCCGGTAACGATGAATGGGAACAGGATGCGTCCAATAATATCATGATGAATCGGGTCAAAATCAGATCATTAAATTTTATGCGTGGGCGAACCTTTCTGAATCGCTATTTAATCATTGATGAAGCACAAAATCTGACGCCCAAACAGATGAAAACACTGATTACCCGGGCCGGGCCCGGAACAAAAATCATTTGTATCGGTAATCTTGCCCAGATTGACACCCCATACCTGACGGCGACCAGTTCAGGTCTGACCTATGTGGTTGACCGCTTTAAAAACTGGCAAAACAGCGCACATATTACGCTGCGCAAAGGCGAGCGCTCCAGACTGGCTGATTATGCTGCAGAAATATTATAACGCCAAACCTCAAAAGGCCGTCTCGATATCTTTTTCTTCCAGCCTGGGCCAAGCATTAATAACTGCCTTGACCAATGTCGCCAAGGGGATAGCAAAAAACACGCCCCAAAAACCCCATAAGCCGCCAAAAAACAAAATGGCAACAATAATGGCAACCGGATGTAAATTAACCGCCTCGGAAAACAGAAGCGGCACCAGAATAACGCCATCTATTGCCTGAATAATAGAATAGGCAATTACAATATACATAAACTGATCGCTGCTGATACCCCACTGTACATAAGCGACAATTAATACAGGAAAAGTCACCAAGGTGGCCCCGACATAAGGAATGACCACCGACAAGCCCATAAATACAGCTAATAACATTGCGTAGTTAAGACCCAGGCTTGAGAAAGTGATGTAACTGGCAAACCACAGGATAAAAACCTCAAGAAATTTTCCACGAACATAATTACCAATCTGTACATCCACCTCCCGCCAGACTTTAACCGTTAAATGCCGGTCTCGGGGTAAAAACTGAACAAACCAGTTCAATATCAGGCTCTTATCTTTTAAAAAGAAAAAAACCATTAACGGAACCAGAAAAAGATAAACGATTGCCGTCACTACGCCCAGTACTGAAGCGGCTGAGCCGGAAATCAATTCCTGTCCATAATCAATCAGCTCCTGTTGTACAGAAAACATAATATCGCGGATTCTGCTTTCAGTAATAAACTGCGGGTACATTTCAGGCAGACGCATAATTTCGCTCTGGGCTCTTTTTACAATATCCGGAATATTTTGTACCAATTGTACCGCCTGCCCGGAGACCATCGGCATTAATACAAACAAAACATAACCGAGGCCGGCCATGAACGTCGAAAAAACCAAATATACAGCCGGCAGTCTTGGAATCCCTTTTTTTTCAGCTTTTTGAACCAGCCCTTCCAGCAAATATGCCAAAATCACAGAGGCGATCACCGGCATTAACAAATCAGATAATGCATAAACCAGCACCGTTCCAACCAGTAAAATAATGGCCAGAACAACCGCCTGTGAATTGGGCAAAATGCGGCGGCAGATATCCTTAAAAAGGGTAGGTTTTGATATGTTTTCTGACATAGTCATAGGTCGAATGGATAGTTATTATTATTTTGTCTGGGCTCGGATTATACTCCTATCCATCTTATAAGGATGCTCTGTCTCCCACAAATATTTACATCATGAGCGTGTCTGCGTTCTCCAGTTATTCACGATTCCTTCAACATCCAAATCTTCCGGACCTTCCCGCCAACTGGTATAGTAATCCACATCGTTGCTTTTTGGAGCCGGGTCGGGGCGATATATTTGTACCCGTGTCGGTATGGGCGCCGCTTCCCCCAGCACCAGCGCCTCGCCTCTCCCCAGCGACGTCAAAACATCGGTTAAATCCCCTTCAGCTTCAGGCACCAGACCTCTGACATATTGCTGGTCATCCGGATTGGTTGTTCTAAGACAAATAAACGAACTGCATTGTGATAACATAGTTTCCGACAATTCGGTCGGGCGCTGACTGATTACACCAATGGAAACCCCATATTTACGTCCTTCTTTGGCAATACGCTCCATCATTTTTTTCGTCCCTTCAAATTGCCCGCCCTTTTCACGGGGAATATAGGCATGAGCTTCTTCACAGATTAAGGTAATCGGAAATTCGCGGCGCTTGGGATTCCAATAATTAAATTCATAAGCCAATCTTCCAACTTGCGCTGAAACGGCCGGCCGGACATCGGTAGGCACCGAACTTAAATCAACCACGGTAATATTGGCCTTTTTCTTTCCCAAACCAATAAACTCCCTGAGTAAATCGGCCATACTGTCAGAAGTCGTCCGTTTTTTGGGTTTTAATAAAAAATCATAACGCACATCATTAAAACGACTTTGCATTCTGACCAGAAATTCATCAAACTGCCCGAATAATGCGCCTTGGGTTTTACCAAAATCTTTTCTTTCTTCATTGGCGTTTTTAAACTGCATATACATTTCCGCCAATGAAAAATAAATCGGTGTATCAATGGAAACCACACCCAGGCCAATTTTTTTTGCTTCTTTTCGCTTAAGTTGCTGCAATATCTCGCGCATAAAAGCCATCTGCATGGAAGCGCCTTTATCATCTTTATCAATAAACAAGTCGACAAGCTCGGCATAAGTCATCATCCAGTAAGGCATTTCCATTTGCAACGCATCCACATAATTGACATTTTCATCCGGAAAAGCCGATTCAATCGTCCCGTCTTTATTTTTCCAGCAATATTCGCCGTGCAGATCCAGCATAATCAAATGACATTTCGGCATAGCTTTAATTGTATGCTGTATCAAGCTGGTCACCGTCCATGATTTACCGGAACCTGACTGGCCGATAATGGCAAAATGCCTGCCAAACAAGGCTCTGGGATCAAGACTGAGATGATAATCCTTATGCGCTGCCAATTGTCCGATAAAAAACTGATAATCCCTGAATTTAGAAAAGATGGCATTGATTTCCTGTAGACCAACCGCATAAACCCGAGCACCCGGCGTAGGATAATGCCGCACTCCCCGGATAAATTCAGATTCATGAATTTCGCCTACCGGAATCAAGGAGATGAACCGATCTGTTGCCCGCTGACCCTGCGTATCAAAACGGTCGTTCTCCCACATTTTAAAAACCAGCGCCAGAACGCCAATCTCTGATTGCCTGATAACCACATAGGAGCCAATATGACCTGCAAGAATTTCTTCATCATCAATGGTAATGACAGGCAATTCTGTCGACAACTCATCTGAAATACGTGCATCCATGCCATCACCACGCACTTCCGTCAAATAGCCAATCAAAATACTTGAGTCTTGTTCAGTCATTGTTCCGCCTGTTAAAAAAAGGGATGTGAACAAGTCTAGTTAAAATTCCAGATTTTTTAACCCGGCCTTGTCATTGTTGCGCTATACAGCTACATCTTATTGACAGCAAAACCAGGTTACCCCATAACAACAATCAGCTATTATCAGGCAAAAAAAAAGGGGCCTGATGGCCCCTTTTTTCATAACTTGTAACAATTCAACATATTCTATTTAACTGAACCGATAAATATCGGTTAAACAGCTTCACTCCGCTCAAAGCGTTTACCCCTCGTAAAGCCTCTGATTACCATCCATTAATGACGTTTTGCAGAGCTTACTTATTCAAATGTACTGATATGTCGGCTTTTGATTTCAATGCACTGATAAAGGCATTAAATTCCAGCTGACCATAGGCTCTTGCGATGTTCCTAATTGCCAGTTTAAGTTTTTGTTTATCAGTCTCTGACAAAGTTCCAGGATTAACTTTATCAAGGCTTACCACAACCTCAGCCCCATCAAAATCTGTTGTCACAATGATGGTGGGTTTTCCAGATACGGGTTTTGCCGCCTTGAATACCGCCTGTTTAATAGGTCGACTGATTTTTTGATCTGACCGGCTCAAACCTTTCACAGATTGAACAGTCAAAGCAAATTCTTTAGCCACCTCATCAATAGAACGCCCTTTCAATAATTGCTCTTTAATCTGCCCGGCTTTTTCCCTGACTATCTGCCTGGCTTTCTGGTTTTTCAACTCCGCAATCACGACAGGCTTAACCTCTTCAAGCTTCTTCGCCTGAGTCGGTTTATGTTCCACCACCCTTAGCACCACCAATTTATCCGGGCCCAGCTCAATCGGCTCACTGTTATTACCCTTTAAAACATCCTCAGAAAAGGCCGCACTCCGTATGGCTTCCTGTTCAGCAATACCCGTCCCCTTGTTTTTATCAAAAAAACCAGTTTGCTTGATTTTGCTGTCCACAGCTTCTGCAGCCGCATCCAGATTATCGGGATTTTCATAGCTCACTTCGGCCAGCAACTCACCGAGCTCATAAAATCTGGCTTCAGCCTGAGACCTTTTATAGGCTTTTTCCAATTCACCTTTTACACTGTTAAAGGGCTTGGTCGTAGCAGGTTTCAGCTCGGTCACCGTAATCAAATGATAGCCAAATGCTGACTTAACCGGCTCAGACACTTCGCCCAATTTAAGTTTTGTAGCGGCCTCTTCAAATGCCTTATCCATTACTCCCACATTGAAAAGACCTAAATCGCCGCCATTACGGGCGGTTAATTTATCATCTGAAAGCTCTTTGGCCAAAGTGGCAAAATCTTTAGAAGCCAACTCTTCTTTTGCTTTCAAAGCACGCTCCAGGGCGTCCTTATCCTGAGCACTGTCTTTATTAAACTTGAACAAAATATGACTGATTCGGCGCCTTTCAGGTGTACTGTATGCCTGTTTATGCTCTTCATAATAAGCCTTCAATTGCTCATCGGTCACATCAATCTGCTGAGCCAATTGATCCAGTGATAACTCAACATATTCAATTTTCACCTGCTCAGGCGTCTGAAATTCATTTATATGCTGTTGATAATAAGCCAGGATATCTTCTTCTGAAGGTTCGGAAATCTTAGTCGGCAGCGGGATTTTGATTAATGTTAAATCACGTGTTTGATTCTGAATGGCAAAAAAGCGTTCGGCATCGGCGCGCGTTGCAATACCACTATCCACGATAGCCTTTTGCATCTGCTCCATCGCTAAGGCTTTTTTAATTCGAATAACAAATTCAGCAGCGCTCATACGCTGAGAACCTAATAAAGCCTTATACTTTTTCTTGTCAAACTTTCCATCAGTCTGCAAAAACTCCAGTGAACGAATAAAATCCCGGGCAGCCTGGTCGGTCACCACCAGATTCTGTTTCTGCACATATTGCCAAAGGACTTCATCACTGATTAATTTATCCAGAGCCTGTCTTTTGATGACTTCTTCATCAATATTCAAACCCGCCATACTTTGCGCAAATTGCTCATAAGCCCGGTTCAGATCCGGCTGATAGAAATGCTTATCACCAACAGTGGCAATGGGTTTCTCGGTGCCGCCACCCAGATAATTCTGAATCCCCCATAAAGCAAAAGGTACACAAATTAAAATCAAAATAATCCATGCAAAAACACCCTGCGTTTTTTCTCTTATCTTTGTTAGCATATGCCTGCCCTTTACCCGCCTGAATCCTGTTGGTAGAACGAAATGATTAAAAAATTCTGTACTGTTATTTTAAAATTACTTTGTAGCAAAAAAAAACCCCGAACCAAAAAGGTCGGGGTTTTTTTATCTGGCGGAGCGGACGGGACTCGAACCCGCGACCCCCGGCGTGACAGGCCGGTATTC
>CAYLNS010000038.1:0-16137 GCA_964385115.1 uncultured Methylomarinum sp. | reverse complement strand
ATAACTTAAAAAGGAGAGACTACGATTTAACCTTTTGATAGTACAACGACTGAAACTCCGTGCTATTTTTTATACCGTAAACCGATTAACCGCGGCTTTCAACTCGTTGGCCAGTTGTGCCAGCCCCCGGCTGATATTAATAACCTGCTCATTTACGCTGACACTCTCAACGGCAACCTGATTAATGGTGACCACACTTTGGTTAATTTCTTCAGCCACGACTTTTTGTTCTCCAGCAGCTGTGGCAATCTGGGAATTCATTTCACTAATGGTTGTCACCGAAGCCATAATCGATTGTAACGCCTGTCCGGATTCACTAGCTTTCTGTACGCTGTCTTCTGTCATTTTATGACTGGCAGTCATGGCGTTGACTGCTTTTTTGGCCCCAGATTGTAATTTTTCAATCATGGCCTGGATTTCATCTGTTGATGTCTGCGTCCGGCTGGCCAAGGTCCTTACTTCATCAGCCACTACCGCAAAACCCCTACCATGCTCCCCGGCTCTGGCCGCTTCAATAGCGGCATTCAGTGCCAGCAGATTGGTTTGCTCAGATACATTACGAATCACATCCAGAATACTGCTGATATTTCCGACATCGCTATCCAGCTGGTGAATAACCCCGGTAGCCTGATCAATTTCTTTTGATAGCTGATTGATGGAAGAAACCGCATGACTTACAACCTGGTTGCCTTCTTTTGCCTGAGTATCGGCATCATTAGCTGCACCGGCAGCCTGCTGGGCATTTCTGGAGACTTCTTCAACGGTAGAGGTCATTTCAGTCATCGCGGTTGCTACCTGCTCTGTCTGCTGTTTCTGGGTCTCCAGTCTGTTAGCCCCTTCATCGACAGATTGAATGAGTTTATTTGAGGCATCCGCCAAAGACAGCGAATTATCAAAAACTTTTTGTACAATGTCCTTGATACTCCTGGCCGCTTTATTCAAGTCATTGGCAACCACACTGATTTCATCTTTTCCATCAAGTTTTATCTGCGTGGTAAGATCCCCGCCTCCAAAACGTTTGGAAAAGTCAGACAAGGCCTGAATAGACCCCAAAATACTTTTCGGCAGCAAAATAGCTATTGCAAGGCCTAGTATAAGACCTAAAAATACAACAGAGGCAATAATCAAATAAGCCGTCGAAATCTGAGAAACAGTTTCCTCACCAATCATCTTGACAGCCTGCCAGCCATTTGCTTCAGTTTCTGCCGCCATTTTCCTGGCCTGGGCAGAAATTTTATCCATTTGCGCCACAATGACTTTTAACTCATCATCGTTTTTAATCCATTGAGCAGCCGCCTGCTCATATTTCTCTGTTGCCTGATAAGCTGTACGAATTTTGCCAATTTCCGATCGGTCGTGAGTTAATTTTTTCAATTGACCATACAAGGCTTTCAACTCGGGCAACTCTTTCTGCATCAGCCGGTAAAAACGGCGGTCTTTATAAATTCTTTCCTGCTTCTCATGCTGAATAATTTGATAAGCCAAGGATTTTATTCGGTTGACGAGGATATATTTTTGAACCTTGCTGTTTAATTGCTCTGCTGGTGCATTATTCCTGAGTAACTGGGCATACTCTTTCTCCTGTTTTTCGGCAAAAGCATCTGCCTGGGTCAAAACCCCCTGACCATTTTTCACCATCACTTCAACCGCCTGTTTGTTCTGATTCAGCTTATGAACCCCCTGGTCAAACAGCTTACGAAAATCAGTCACATTTTTTCTGACAGTAGCAGAACGCTGCAATAAGGCCTGATCGCCAAACCGCTGGCCTAACGCATCCACTTTATCCAGATTACGATCCATCTCTAGCAGAACTTTTTTGGCTTTTTGCTGAGCTTCCGATTTCTGGTAAAGCAAATAATACAATTGTTCAATCGTTGCATCATAAGCGCCTGCATGGATATCCACAGCATAATTAACAGCCGGCACCTTCCAGGTCACTATTTTGTCGATATTTTTGCCCAAAAAGCCCAGATTAAACCAGGCAATCGCCCCCAAAACCAATAGCATTCCGGTCACCCCGGAAAAACCAAAAATCAGTTTGTTACGAATCGTCATTTTGTACTTGTCTCGTCTTAAGTTTTAATTACAACACGGTTTCAAGACAAGCCTAGTCACAATCCAGGTATTTACAAGGGTAAACCTCACTACAGCACAGGAATATCCATTTTATGAACCCATTCCTGTCTCTGCTTCATATCCACACTGGTTTGAAATTGCCGAACCCTGTTTTTATCCAAAGCCGGGCTTAACATTTCAATAAAACGGTAAACAAATGATTTTATATATTTATCCTTTTTAATGGCGATAAAACTGGTGCAATAGCCAAACAAACGACTGGCGTCCACGACTTTTAAATCCATATCAATCACTGGACTGACAGCCATATTGGCAACAATTCCAATTCCCAGCCCCAGCCTGACATAGGTTTTTATCACATCCGCATCGGCTGCGGTCAGAATATAATTGGGCGTAAGATGATGCCGTTCAAACACTTCATCAATCTTTGAACGCCCGGTAAAGCCTTTTACATAGGTGATAATCGGATAGCGAACAATATCCTCCAGTTCGATGCTTTGCTTTTCTGTTAACGGATTTTCAGGTGGAAGAATCAGACTCCGGCTCCATTGATAATACGGCATAGCGACCAACGACTCCCTGTCCGACAAAACTTCCGTCGCTATGGCAATATCCACACTGCCCTGCTCCAGCATTAGCGCTATCTGTTCGGGTGTACCCTGATAAATATGTAATTTAATATCAGGAAAGCACTGCACAAAGTCTTTAACAATCTCCGGCAACACATAACGCGCCTGAGTATGTGTTGTGGCGATTTTTAATTCCTGATTAAGCTGGTTACGTTCTTCTGATAAACTGCGAATATCTTCCACGCGCGCCAGAATATCTTCAGCCATCCTGGCAACCTGCTCACCTTCGTCAGTAAAACCTAACAATTGTCGACTGCTTCTTATAAAAACAGACATTCCCAACTCCTCTTCAAGTAGCTGGATTTGCTTGCTGATTCCGGATTGAGAGGTGCATAAAGATTGTGCGGCGCGGGAAATATTGAACTGCTGCCTTTTAATTTCCAGAAGAAATCGTAACTGCTGTAACTTCATATATTTTTTTGATATAAGAAAATAATTTTTAATTACTTTTAAAGATATAGGATATCCGCTATATTCACCAGCCTTTTAATTTGTTTTTACAATCATGGAATTGATTCATATTGCCGCAGGCGCTCTGGTAGGACTCATTATCGGCCTGACCGGTGTCGGCGGCGGCTCGCTAATGACGCCCATCCTGGTTCTGGGCTTTGGAATTACACCGGCTGTGGCGGTAGGGACTGATTTACTCTATGCCGCTCTGACAAAATGCAGCGGTGTGTTTTTTCATCACAAAAACAAAACCGTCGACTGGAAAATTGTTGCCTTGTTGGGCAGCGGCAGTATTCCATGCTCACTGTTAACCATCAGCCTGCTGGAATATCTGAGACAACAAGGTATCAATTACGACCATTTGATTATTGGCACGTTGGGCACGATGCTGGTATTGACTGCCATCATCATCACCCTGAAAAACAAATTACTGGCTTTTATTCACAAACGCCATGACGACAGTTTTTTTGTCAATATGCTGCGCCATTACCGGTCCCAGATAACATTCTTGTCCGGCTGCCTGTTGGGCACTGTGGTAACATTATCATCAGTTGGAGCAGGCGCCATTGGTGCCGCCATTTTATTTCTGCTTTATCCGTATAAACGCCCGATTGAAATCGTCGGCACCGATTTAGCGCATGCAGTACCACTAACGGCGATAGCCGGGTTTGGTCATTTACATTTCGGCAGCATAGATTTCAGCCTGTTGACCGGGCTGCTGATAGGTGGTCTGCCCGCAATTTATCTCGGCAGCCTCATCGGTAAAAATCTTCCTGACCGAATTTTACGCCCGCTTATATCCATTTTTCTGTTGCTGATGGGTATCAAACTGTTGCTGACACAGAGCATTGTTATGGATTGTCTGGATACTGTCTGGCGCCAAACAGTGCTGTTCCTATCCTCACAATGGTCGAACCTTCTGCAATAGCCGCTTTCAAGTCCGCCGACATCCCCATGGAAAACACATTCATTTCAGGCTCTGATAAATCAGCAACGGCCTGAAACAACTTTCGATAAGGCTCTCGCTGTTTTTCATAATCGCTTTCAGGTTCCGGAATGGCCATCACCCCTCTTAAGCGCAGATTCGGCAAAGCCTTGACCTGGCTGACCAATTCAGACAGCTGCTCCAGCGCAATACCAGACTTGCTTTGTTCACCACTGATATTAACCTGCAGACAGATATTCAGCGCAGGCAAATGACTGGCGCGCTGCTCACTTAAACGGCGGGCAATTTTCAAGCGGTCTACGCTATGAACCCAGTCAAACTGATTAGCAATCAATTTGGTTTTATTCGATTGAACAGGGCCGATAAAATGCCAGCTGATATCAAATGCCGCCAACAGCCGTTGTTTAGCCAGAGCCTCCTGCACATAGCTTTCGGCGAAATGCCGCTGTCCACACTGATAAAGTTGCTCAATCATTGCGGCTGGTTTTGTTTTACTGACAGCCAGTAACAGCACATCATCGGCTTTACGATTTGAAGCGACAGCGGCTTGTTCAATCGCTTTCTGTATCTGTTTATATCGTTTTTTTAGAGTTTTCATACAAATATTAAACAACAAGCCTTCAAAATTTCAAAGAGCTGGGCTATGTTTATCAGAGCACCCTTTTTAATTTTTACGAAAATAATCATCCAAAGATTTTTTACTTTTAGCGCTTTGGGTTGTTATTTGCCCATACGAGGACACCTATGGATATTGCTGAACTGTTAGCCTTTTCAGTCAAAAGCAAAGCTTCTGATTTACATTTATCAGCTGGACTCCCGCCCATGATCAGGGTTGATGGCGATATTCGAAGAATCAATATCCCCGCCCTTGATCACAAAGAAGTTCACGCGCTGATATACGACATCATGAACGACAAGCAACGGCGTGATTATGAGGAGTTTCTGGAAACCGATTTCTCATTTGCCCTGCCCAATGTCGCCCGCTTCAGGGTCAATGCTTTCAATCAGGAACGTGGTGCCGGCGCGGTATTCAGAACCATTCCGTCAGAAGTGTTAACACTGGAACAGCTCAACGCTCCGCGTTTTTTTGAAGAACTGTGTAAAAAACCCCGGGGACTGGTGCTGGTCACAGGGCCGACCGGTTCGGGTAAATCAACCACGCTGGCAGCGATGATTGATCATATCAATGCCACCGAATATGCCCATGTTTTAACCGTGGAAGACCCGATAGAATTTGTTCATGAAAGCAAAAAATGTCTGATTAACCAGCGAGAAGTCCATCGTGACACCCTGGGATTTAATGAAGCCTTACGCTCGGCGCTCAGGGAAGACCCGGATATTATCCTGGTCGGTGAAATGCGTGACCTTGAAACCATACGACTGGCACTGACAGCGGCAGAAACAGGTCACCTGGTATTTGGCACCCTGCACACCACATCGGCAGCCAAAACCATCGACAGAATTATTGATGTCTTCCCGGCAGCCGAAAAGGACATGATTCGCTCCATGCTGTCAGAATCATTACAGGCTGTTATTTCTCAGACACTACTGAAAAAAATCGGCGGAGGTCGAATTGCCGCCCATGAAATCATGGTAGGCACACCGGCCATTCGTAATTTAATCAGAGAAGCTAAAGTCGCGCAGATGTATTCCGCCATTCAAACGGGACGCAACGATGGCATGCAGACCCTGGATCAAAACCTGAAAGAGCTGGTTGACAAAGGCCTGATTACTTCCAAAACAGCCATGGTCAAAGCTGTTAACAAAACCATGTTCCGCTAGGAGTCAATCATGGACTTTTCTACCCTGTTACAAATGATGGTGGATAAAAAAGCCTCCGACCTGTTTATAACAGCCGGAAGACCTCCCGCCATGAAAATAGATGGCAAAATTGTGGATATTTCAAAAAATGCTTTGACTGAAGAGCAAGCCCAAAAAGCCGTGTTCAGCGTCATGAATCAACGCCAGCGGGATGAATTTGATAACACCAAGGAATGCCAGTTTGCCATCAGCGCACCTAAAATGGGTCGCTTCCGGGTCAGCGCCTTCACTCAGCGTGATGCAGCCGGCATGGTTTTACGGCGTATCGAAACCGAAATCCCAACCAGCGAAAATATTCACCTGCCACCCATATTAAAAGATCTGATTATGCAGAAACGTGGGCTGGTCATTTTTGTCGGTGCCACCGGTACCGGTAAATCAACATCACTGGCTGCTTTGATACGCCATCGCAATGAAAACAGCAGCGGGCATATCATTACCATTGAAGACCCGATTGAATTTATGCATCCGCATCTGGGCTGCATTATTACCCAGCGGGAAGTCGGGATTGATACCGAATCCTATGAAGTGGCACTTAAAAACACCTTGCGGCAAGCGCCTGACGTAATTCTGATTGGTGAGGTCCGCACCCGGGAAACCATGCAACATGCGATAACCTTTGCAGAAACCGGACACCTGTGTCTGTGTACCTTACACGCAAACAATGCCAACCAGGCCATCGACCGTATCCTGCATTTTTTTCCGGACGAAATGCATAACCAGTTATTCATGGATTTATCCCTTAATCTGCGTGGTATTGTCGCCCAGCAGCTTATCAAGCGGGCGGATGGTAAAGGCCGATATCCGGCGGTAGAGATATTATTGAATACCCCTCTGGTTTCCGATTTGATTCGTAAAGGAGAAGTCCATAAACTGAAAGAGTTAATGAAAAACTCCCGTGAACACGGAATGCAAACTTTTGACCAGGCATTATATGATCTTTATATGGCTGGCAAAATTGGTTACGAAGACGCATTGAATTCAGCCGATTCCAGAAATGAAGTCCGCCTGATGATTAAACTGGGTACCGAAAATGCCGGCACCCTGGATCAGGGCATGACCCTGGAAGAAACCGATGAAGAAGCAGGCGGTGGGTTTATCAAATAACATTCCCATTCATCAGCCCGGGCTTTTTCATGAATAAAGAAATCAATGAATTACTTGATCAAATAAAAAAACTGGAATCCGAACTACTCGACACCATTCAAAATCAGCAACAAAATCAAGACTACCATATTGAAAAAAAGCGCATCCTTTTCAATCGTGGCGTCAAAAATCAGCATAGAAACTATCTTCAAAATCTGATTGATTATTTAAGCAACGCATCGCCGGGCAATATTCTGACTGCCCCGGTCATCTGGGCGGTAGTGATACCCGCTGTTTTACTCGACATCACTGTAAGCACTTACCAGCTTATCTGCTTCCCTGTTTACGGCATTCCCAAAGTCAAACGCTCTGATTACATTGTATTTGACCGCCATTACCTCAGTTATCTGAATTTCATAGAAAAAATCAATTGCGCCTATTGCAGTTATTTTAATGGCATGATTGCCTATGTACAGGAAATTGCCGCCCGCACCGAACAATACTGGTGCCCAATCAAACATGCCAGACGTATCAGCTCAATCCATAGTCGCTATCAGAATTTTCTGGATTATGGTGATGCCAAAGCCTACCGAAGCCAAAAAGAGAAAATTCGCCGCCAGTTTGATGATTTATCGGCCAAGTAATCTCCTCGCCAAGCAGTTTTGTCGCGTCTTAACAGAGTTAATTGGCAAAAAAGTATCAGGTTAGTGACATGGAAGTTACTTTTTTATCAAAACAAGACGATACCGGCATGAGGCATTATAATAATGCTTTATCCTGTCTACTCGCCCTTAAAATGAGAGTGTCAGGTGGATTTATCAGGTTTGTATCACAGGGATGTTTTATATGTCCTGGAAAATCCACCTGACACTCACAAATAACGACTGGCTGAGTAGGAAACTTTTATCTTTTTACTTTTTCTTTGAGGAAAATCTATGGCTATAAAAAAAATGCTTGATCTGGATCTGTCGGGAAAACGGGTTCTTATCCGTCAGGACCTGAATGTACCGGTTAAAGATGGCGTCGTTACCAGTGACTTGCGTATTCGCGCCAGTATCCCGACCATACAAAAAGCATTGGAAGGCGGCGCAGCAGTCATGGTTATGTCCCACCTGGGCCGCCCTACCGAAGGCGAATTTTCAGAAGAATTCAGCTTAAAACCCGTGGCAGAAAAAATGTCTGAATTAATGAATATACCTGTCAGACTGGAAAGAGACTGGCTGAATGGCATAGACATCAAGCCGGGTGAAGTGGTTTTGTGCGAAAACGTCCGCTTTAATGTCGGCGAGAAGAAAAATGACCCTGAACTGGGTAAAAAGATGGCCGCTCTGTGCGATATTTTTGTCATGGATGCTTTCGGCACCGCACACCGGGCACAGGCGTCGACTCACAGTGTCGCTAAATTTGCCCCGGTTGCTTGTGCTGGCCCACTGTTAAGCGCCGAACTCGACGCTCTGGGACAAGCATTGGAAAAACCCACCAAACCTTTGGTCGCCATTGTCGGCGGTTCAAAAGTGTCCACCAAACTGACTGTTCTGGAATCCTTATCCACCAAAGTGGATCAGCTTATCGTCGGTGGCGGTATTGCCAACACCTTTATTGCCGCCGCAGGTTTTCCTGTGGGCAAATCATTATATGAAGAAGACCTGCTGGATGAGGCCAAAAAACTGATGGCTCAGGCCAAAGCCAACGGTTCCGATATCCCTGTTCCGGTTGATGTAGTCTGCGCCAAGGAATTTTCTGAAACAGCAGATGCCACGATTAAAAATGTCGCTGATGTCGAAGACGACGACATGATTTTGGATATTGGCCCTGAAACGGCCAAACACTATGCCAAAATTCTTCATAGCGCCGGCACAATCGTCTGGAATGGCCCGGTCGGTGTTTTTGAAATAGACCAGTTTGGTGAAGGCACCAAAGCAGTGGCCATGGCAATTGCAGAAAGCCCCGCGTTTTCAATTGCCGGTGGCGGTGACACGCTGGCAGCCATCGACAAATATGAAATCAGCAATCGTATTTCCTACACATCAACAGGCGGCGGCGCCTTTCTGGAATTTCTGGAAGGCAAAAAATTACCTGCTGTTGCCATTTTGGAAGAACGCGCCTAATCCCGCCCCAAAAAGCAAATTATTTTGCAAAAAAGCCCTGTCAGCTCATTGCCTGACAGGGCTTTTATCTTTATAATTATCAGTCCGCCAGGAAAATCAAAAACTTGTTTTTCTGGTAAGGCGCGCAAAACAATCAATAAAACTTATTGAGTATCTACTCAGCGTACTTTAAAAAATAAATACCATTTAATATCAATTACTTACGAAAGAAGTGTATGTGACAAGGATGTCACATTCAAGCCTACACGGATGTATTGACGGCGTCTTCTGGAGTAAGTGACTGATATTAAATTCCTAAATACGCTGAGTAATTACCTTATTGATTCGTAAAAGAAAAATAACAGCGTATATTTTTCATGTGTAGCTTTCCCAAAGAAGGCATTACACCCCCCTGAACATACATTCCTTGAACCCAAGGATTTAACCATCGAGTAGATAAATGGCCAGAATTACTGTTGAAGATTGCCTGGAAAATATTGAGAACCGCTTTAAACTAGTCTTGTTAGCCAGCAAAAGAGCACGGCAACTGGAAAAAGGAGCCCAGGAATTTCTGCCCCGTGAAAAAGACAAGGACACCGTTCTTGCCTTGCGCGAAATTGCTGCCGGTCACGTGACAGAAGACAATATCGACATGCTGCACAATGTTGGTGAAGTCCCTGACAACCGGGTAGAAATCTGATTTAGCAATGCCAGACCTCGTCACTGATCAGGAAGGACCGCAAACAGAAACACCTGAAGATAAATTATTCAGGCGCTTATGCTCAATCCTGAAAAATTATCTTGAACAAGCACAAATCGATGAAATTGTCCGGGCCTATCAACTGGGCGCCAAAGCTCATCTGGGACAATTCCGTAAAAGTGGTGAGGCTTACATCTGCCACCCCGTTTCCGTCGCCATCACCCTGGCGGAGATGCGCATGGATGCCCGGGGAATTATGGCGGCCATCCTGCATGATGTTGTTGAAGACACCGACATCACCCATCAGGAACTGGCAGAAGAATTTGGTGAAGAGGTTGCCGACCTGGTTGACGGGGTTACCAAACTCACCAAAATAGACAATAAAACCCATGCCGAAAAACAGGCGGAAAATGTCAGAAAAATGTTTCTGGCCATGGCCAAGGATTTTCGCGTCATCATGGTCAAGCTGGCTGACCGTTTGCATAACATGCAAACGCTGGGCGCCATGCCCCCCGAAAAGAAACGCCGCATAGCCAAGGAAACCCTGGAAATTTATGCCCCTATCGCCAATCGACTGGGCATGAATAAAATCCGCCACCAGTTGGAATCGCTTGGCTTTCAGGCACTTTACCCTTGTCGCTACAAAGTTCTTAGCCATGCCGTCAAAAAAATTCGCGGCAATCGTAAAGAAATTATCGACACCATTCAAAGCACGATTAACACCCGCCTGCAGCAAGGTAAAATCAATGCCACTGTAGAGGGACGGGAAAAAAATATTGCCAGCATTTATAACAAAATGCTGCAAAAAAAAATCCCGTTTTCGGATGTTTTTGATGTTTACGCATTCAGAATTCACTGCGAAACCGTCGAGGAATGCTATTTATCACTAGGCTGTGTCCACAACTTGTACAAACCCATCCCCGGCCGGTTCAAAGATTATATCGCCCTGCCCAAAGCAAATGGTTACCAGTCATTACATACTATTTTGATTGGCCCTTACGGTGTCCCCATCGAAATTCAGATTCGTACTCACGAAATGCACCGCATGTCAGAGTCTGGCATTGCGGCACACTGGCTGTATAAGTCTGACAATCATGAAAGCGCACAAGCCCGCGCCAATGAATGGCTGCGCGACCTGCTGGAAATTCAAAAAACCGCCGGTAATTCACTGGAATTTATCGAAAACCTCAAGATTGACCTGTTCCCGCAAGAGGTTTTTGTCTTTACACCGCAGGGAAACATTATCAAACTGCCTCGCGGGGCCACGGTGATAGATTTTGCCTATGCCGTGCATACCGATATCGGCAACGCCTGTGTGTCAGCACGCATTGATAAAAAACTGGTGCCGCTGCAAACCCAGCTTGAAAACGGCATGACCG
Source organism: uncultured Methylomarinum sp. (assembly GCA_964385115.1). GTDB lineage: Bacteria > Pseudomonadota > Gammaproteobacteria > Methylococcales > Methylomonadaceae > Methylomarinum. The sequence goes on along the minus strand of CAYLNS010000038.1, from coordinate 4,963 downwards.
TTGAAGTAATTACCGCTCCGTGGGCCAGGCCTAATCCACTATGGCTCAGCTATGTGGCCACCGCAAAAGCCAGAAGCAGCATCCGCAATTATTTAAAACATTTCAAACAGCAGGAAGCTATCACCCTGGGACACAGGCTTCTGGACAAGGAATTACAAGCCATGGGAATGCGTCTGGATGACATCGAGAACTCCCGTATAGAGCAATTGCTGGATGCATTAAAAATGCAATCTCTGGACGAATTACTGGAAGATATTGGCCTGGGTAATAAAATGCCCCTATTGATTGCCAAACGCATTGCCCAGGAAGATATTTCAGCCGCAGTCAAGCTGGATAGCAGCGAACATCACAGCCAAACCCCTTTGATTATCAAAGGCACTGAAGGCATGGTGGTCACACTGGCAAAATGCTGCCATCCTATTCCGGGCGACCCGATTATCGGCTTTTTCAATCCTGGAAAAGGCATTGTCGTGCATCATTCAGATTGCCGTAACAGCAATGAAGTCAGAAAACAACAGACCAACTGGCTGGATGTGGAATGGTGCCAGGAAACACAGGGCGAATTTCCAGCCGAAATACGCATAGAATTACTCAATCAACGCGGCACGCTGGCGACTATTGCTACACTTATTTCCAGCATGGATTCCAATATCGAGAGCGTCAATATTACCCATCAGGATAACAAGGTCTCCATAGATTTGATTACCCTGACCGTTAAAAACCGCGTTCACCTGGCCAATATTATTCGTAAATTGAAAAAACTCAATATTGTTTTAAAAATCACTCGTCTCAAAGCCTAAGGACTAACAAACCATGAGCAAAGAAATTATCCATACCGATAAAGCCCCGCAAGCCATTGGCACCTATTCACAAGCTGTAAAAGTGGGCGGCACCGTCTATCTGTCTGGACAAATTCCATTAAACCCGGAAACCATGGAAATGGTTGAAGGCGATATTGCTGTTCAAATAGAACGTGTCTTTGACAACCTGCAAGCCGTTGCCGAAGCTGCTGGCGGAAGCTTTAGCGATGTTGTCAAACTGAATGTGTTTTTAACCGATCTGAGTCACTTTCCCATCGTAAATGAAATCATGGGGCGCTATTTTCAGCAGCCTTATCCGGCGCGTGCCGCCATTGGCGTCGCGGCACTGCCTAAAGGCGCCGGTGTTGAAATGGATGCCGTGATGGAAATCATGGAACCTTATAATTTCTGATGCATTAAACACAATCTTAAAAAAGTAGAAGCCGGCCGCTTCTCCTCGCCGGCTTCCACTTTTATTACATCCCTTCCCACCCGGATACCCGCCACTTCCCATGGAAAGCCTGAACCAACAAGCACTGTCAACGCTGAAAGGAATTGGCCCTCAGTCCATCAACCGCCTAAACCGGCTGGGAATCCATAATATTCAAGACCTGCTGTTTCATCTGCCATCGCGCTATCTTGACAAAACCCGCTGTATTGCCATTAGTTCGCTAATCCCTGGCACCACCGCACTGATAAGCGGCACGATTATAACCAGCGAAATTTTACCCGTCGGCCGGCGCAGCCTGATAGTCCAGATCAGCGATGGAAGCGGTCAAATCAGCCTGCGATTTTTTCATTACTCAGCCGCCCAGCAACGACAATTAAAACCAGGCGCACTGATTGCCTGCTTTGGGGAAATTCGCCACGGTTTTCAGGGACTGGAAATCGTCCATCCAGAATATAAGCTCATAAACGCCGGTGACAAAATAACCGAAGACCGGCTCACCCCGATTTACCCTCTCACCGAGGGCTTACACCAAAGCACAGTCCGTAAAGCCATAGACCAGGTGCTTGAGCAACATCTTGAGAAAGTACCCGAACTGCTGCCCGAACCAATCCTTAAACAATATCATTTCCCGGCGATTCAGCAGGCCCTGTCAATACTCCATCATCCGCCCGCCCGCCAGACCGAAGAACAAATACAACAAAGCACCGCCTTGCAGCGTCTTGCTTTTGAGGAACTGCTGGCTCACCACCTTAAAATGCTGCAAGGCAAACTGGCACTAAAGCAACACAATGCACCAAAACTGTCTGTTCAAAAACAACTGAAATCAGCGTTTCTGAACAATCTCCCCTTTCAACTGACCGGCGCCCAGCAGCGGGTTATTGCAGAAATTGAGTTAGACTGTAACAGCAACCAGCCCATGCTCAGACTGGTTCAAGGCGATGTCGGCTCCGGCAAAACCATCGTTGCCGCTTATGCCGCGCTGATGGCTATTGATTCAGGTTTTCAGGTGGCGGTCATGGCGCCCACCGAATTGCTGGCCGAACAGCATTACCGGAATTTCAGCCAATGGTTTAAACCGTTGAATCTTGAACCAGTGTTATTAACCGGCCAATTAAAAGGCAAAACCCGTCAGCAGATTCTGGAAGCAATAGCCAACCATCAAACCGGCTTAATCATCGGCACCCATGCCCTGTTCCAGGAACAGGTCAAATTTGACCGGCTGGGACTCATTATCATTGACGAACAACACCGTTTTGGCGTCCATCAACGCCTGGCCCTGCGGGAAAAAGCCGCTCCCACCGGCCAAAAACCTCATCAACTGGTGATGACCGCCACGCCCATCCCCCGCACACTGGCCATGCTGCAATATTCGGATCTGGACATATCCATCATTGACGAACTGCCGCCCGGACGCAAACCCGTGATCACCAGCGTGATTCCCTCAGATCGCCGGGATGCTGTGATTGAACGCATCAACCACTGGATTGCCCAGGGCCACCAGGCCTACTGGGTCTGCACACTGATTGAAGAATCGGAACTGCTGCAATGCGAAGCCGCTGAAAAAACCCTGCAATATCTGACCGAATCACTGCCGGATATTCGCATTGCCCTGGTTCACGGACGCATGAAATCAGCAGAAAAAGACCGCGTCATGCAGGCTTTTAAGCAGCATCAATATGATTTGCTGGTGGCCACCACCGTCATTGAAGTAGGCGTCGATGTGCCCAATGCCGGACTGATGATTATCGAAAACCCTGAACGTCTGGGGCTTTCGCAGCTCCATCAGCTGCGCGGCAGAGTCGGACGCGGAGACAGCGAAAGCTACTGCCTGCTGCTTTTTCAGTCTCCCTTGTCAAAAACCGGCAGACAACGCCTGGGCATTCTCAGAGAAACGACAGACGGCTTTATTATTGCTGAAAAAGACCTGGAGCTTCGCGGCCCGGGAGAAGTGATGGGAACCCGGCAAACAGGACAGATACAGTTTAAAATAGCCGACTTAAGCCGAGACCAACCCCTGCTTGACGCCATTCCGGATGCTGCCGACCTGCTTTTAAAACAACATCCTGAATCTATCAACCCTATTATTGAACGCTGGCTGGGAAATGCCGGCCAATACGCCGAGGTGTAATCACAAGTGCCCAAAAACAGTTTTTTATTCTCAAAACCTGCAAACTGGAAAGCCGACCGCAACCTAATGCGGCACCAGATACCTGCCGAAGTCAAATCATGGATTTATGAAGCCGGTTCACTGACCCGGCGACTACGCTGTTTTTATGGCAAACAACTGCAAGTCAGCCTGTTATTCCACCACTGGCAACCCGCTTTTCCGGATGAATGCCGACAATTACACATCCCTCATCACCGCTACCAGCTGGTTCGTGAAGTGTTACTGCATGCCGAACAAACGCCACTTATTCTGGCCAGAACCATTTTGCCAGAAAAAACCATCAAAATTGCCAAACGCAACTTATCCCATTTAGGTACCCGTCCGCTAGGCGAAGTAATTTTTTCCTATCCCAACCTGGAAAGACAGCAACTGGAAATTACCCGGATAAAACCACAGCTTTGGAGCGAGCCGCTTAAACAACAGATAAACATCGTAGACGAAATATGGGGCCGCAGAACGGTGTACAGTATCCAGCACCAGCCATTACTGGTCAGCGAATTTTTTCTGCCCGCAGCATTAAAGCTGTCATAAAATCCGGATTAAAACAGCTTGTCCAACGGACTCTGCACACCCTGCCCACCCCGGTTTAAAACATGGGTATAAATCATCGTCGTCGCCACATCCTTATGCCCTAAAAGCTCCTGTACGGTACGAATATCGTAACCACTTTCCAGTAAATGCGTGGCAAAAGAATGGCGCAAAGTATGCGGACTGGCCCGTTTGGTAATTCCCAACTTGTCACAGGCTTTTTTCATCGCCCGCTGCACCGTTTTTTCATCCCGATGATGCCGGCGCACCACACCAGAACGCGGATCAACACTTAATCTTGTCGATACAAACACATACTGCCAGCGCCACTCCTTATCTGCATCCGGATATTTGCGGGCCAAGGCTTCCGGTAAATACACGGAGTGCTGATTAAGCGCCGCATCCTGATTAAACAGTACCTGTCTTTCGCGTAAATGCTGCTCCAGCAAAGGCTTAACCGACTCAGGCAGCATCGTCACCCGGTCTTTCGCCCCTTTTCCTGAGCGGACAGTGATTTCATTTCTGTCCAAATCCACATCTTGCACCCGCAAACGCATGACCTCCATCAGCCGCATCCCGGTCCCATACAACACCCGGGCAATCAGCCCATTAATGCCCGACATCTCGGCCAAAAGTGCGTGAACCTGTTTTTGACTCAACACAACCGGCAATTTCGTCGGCTTTTTAGCACGAATCGCATTCACCCCTTCAATCTCAATCTCCAGCACCTCTTTATACAAAAACAGCAGCGCCGACAAAGCCTGATTCTGCGTACTCGCCGATACCTTGCGAACCACCGCCATATCCGTCAAAAACAACTCAATCTCCTTAACCCCCATTTCAGCAGGATGCCGCTTGTTATGAAACAAAATATAACGCCGCACCCAGTCCACATAGCTTTTCTCAGTACTCATGCTAAAATGCCTTAAACGGCACTTTGCACGAACTTGATCCAATAATTTCATAAGGTGTCTTTGTTTTTAGTTAAAGGTGTATTTTTAATCAGAAAGTAGCTTT
>CAYLNS010000037.1:0-16170 GCA_964385115.1 uncultured Methylomarinum sp. | reverse complement strand
CTTTTTTGCAAGGGTAATGCTTGTGTACCCTTGCGTGATACCATGAGCAATGCCTAACCTGTTAACTGATGTTACGCGGCGGCTCTTTAATTTCATTTCCATGACCCCGGTCTTCTGTGATCTCTGCCTTTTATCGACACAGAGATCACAGAGCGCACAGAGTTATAATTTGTATCGTTTAATGCCTTTGACTGGTCTGGATTCATGACATTATCAACGACTCTGTTGAAATATCTGTTTAATGTCAGCACGGCTTCATTCTCTGTGTTCTCAGTGGTCTGAAGTGTCTGTATGGGGAATGAGGGAAAAGTCACTGCGTAACATCAGCTGTTAAGCCAAATAACCTAAAAAAAAGTAGGCTATTTGACTTATTTAATCGATTACCAGTACCTCCTTCCAATTTGCCCAGCCAGATTACAACCCCCCTTAAGTAATTGATTTATCGTACAATAATTAAATAAATAGATTCCCAGGAAATGAATATTTTTATCACAACCTGATATACATAGCAGTTTTCGGGCCAATTTCGGCGGCTTTTTGTCGCGCGGCAATATGCCACATTTTATCCACTCAGCCTTTTAGCTACACTGTACCTGCTCTTGTTCTTCACGGATCTCGAGTTGTTATCCTTCCTCTGCGGCCTGTCTTGGGCCGCTTTTTTAGGAGAAAACCATGCATAGACAAGCTCAATTATTATCATCCAGACATAGCCATGAAATTGCTCATCAAACTGCTTTTCATGAGGCTGGCCATGTGGTTTCCATTTATCTGGGCAACAAGGAAAAGCAGCTACCTCCGGTATTTTTTCAAATTAAGCTGACACGAGAGAGCAATCAGTCCGATATTCTTAAGGCACAGGTGATTGATGGTCAACTCATACAAGGCCTACCTGTTGTTGTACTCGATAATCTGGCCGATTTAAGTGATAGCGAAAAACACAGTTACCAATGTGCTTACGAAGCTGATGTCATTAATTTACTGGCAGGCCCGCTGGCAGAAGCCCGCTACATTTCCATCAGAGATGATGAAGTCCTGAATATGAATCTGCTGACTACGCATTCACTGGAGCAATATTATGGTGGTCAGTCCGATATTCAAAAAGCCTATGCCTATCTTGAATATTTTATTGCCGATCCCAGACGCCGGGAAATTAAAATGCTGGAGTTATTTGTCCAGGCCTGGCAATTTATCCAGGAGCAGAAAAACTGGACCTGCATTCTTAATCTGGCTCACTATATTCTGGATTCGGACAAAGACTGTATTACTTCTGAAGATGCAATAAAAATTATCGATCATTGCATCACTTGATTGACTGATTTATCCTGTCCACTTTATCACTCTGTTAGCGTGTGGATTGTTTATGGACGGAGGAAAATTACTGATTCTCGCCGGCAGCCTGTTGGTTGCTATCGGCTTGATTTTGTCTTATGCACCGTGGCTTATTAACTGGTTTGGCAAATTGCCTGGGGATATTAATATCCGCAATGAAAACAGCACTGTTTTTATCCCGATAACCTCCATGATTGTTATCAGCATCGTATTGTCTTTAATCCTTAATCTGTTTTTTCGTAAATAAATCTGGTCTCCCTCCCGCTACTTCTTCAGAAAACCTTAATATCCACTTGATTAAGAATAACACAATATTCTAATATAGAAGATATTGGAAACTTTCCTGTTTTAAAGCTATAGTTTCCATGTTTGCTGTAACTTTTTGTCCTAAAAGACTTTCTTATTCACTAATTAATTCACGAGGTTCCAAAATGATTTCTGAAGGAGTCGTTGAACTTTCACGCTGGCAGTTTGCTGTCACCTCGTTATATCACTTTCTGTTTGTGCCGCTAACACTGGGACTCTCCTTTCTGCTGGCTATCATGGAATCGTGTTATGTCATGACCGGACGGCAGGTTTATAAGGATATGACCCAGTTCTGGGGGAAACTGTTTGGTATTAACTTTGCACTGGGCGTTGCGACCGGCCTGACCATGGAATTCCAGTTTGGCATGAACTGGGCCTATTTTTCCCATTATGTCGGGGATGTTTTTGGCGCACCGTTAGCCATTGAAGGGCTGATGGCCTTTTTTATGGAATCGACTTTTGTCGGCCTGTTTTTCTTTGGTTGGGACAAACTCAGTAAAGGTCAGCATTTAATGGTGACATGGCTGGTTGCATTGGGTACCAATCTGTCCGCCTTGTGGATTTTAATCGCTAATGGCTGGATGCAGAATCCGGTTGGCGCTGAATTTAATTACGCCACCATGCGTATGGAAGTCAGCAGTTTTGGGCAATTAATCTTTAATCCCGCCGCACAGGTCAAATTTGTACATACGGTTGCCGCTGGATACACCACAGCTTCTGCATTTGTACTGGGAATCAGTGCGTTTTACATGCTCAAGGGTAGAGACGCGGCTTTTTCCCAGCGTTCTTATACCATTGCCGCAGGCTTCGGACTGGCGGCAGTGTTGGCGGTTATTGTCCTGGGCGATGAAAGCGGCTATACCGACGGTGAAGTGCAAAAAGCGAAACTGGCAGCGATTGAAGCTGAATGGGAAACTGACACTCCCCCGGCATCTTTCACCATCATCGGTATCCCCGATCAGGAGAAAATGGAAACGGAATACGCTGTTAAAATTCCCTGGGTATTAGGTTTGATTGGCACCCGTTCTATTGATACCCCCATCGAGGGTCTGAAAGAAATCTTGCAACGGAATCGTCAGCGCATTCGTAACGGCATGAAAGCCTACGCCTCGTTACAACAATTAAAAGACAGCGAACACCCCGATGCTGACTTGATTGCGGAATTTGAAAAAACCAAGAAAGACTTAGGCTATGGTTTACTGCTTAAACGCTGGACCGATAATGTCGTCGATGCCACCGATGAACAAATAGAAATGGCAACTCAGGCCAGTATTCCCCGAGTATTGCCATTATTCTGGACCTTCCGGGTCATGGTGGCCTGTGGTTTTATCATGTTAATTATTTTTGCTCTGGCTTTTGTCGCCAGTTCCATTCGCAAATGCCGTCAGGAATGGTTATTAAAGCTGAGTTTCTGGATGCTGCCATTGCCCTGGATTGCCTGCGAAATGGGCTGGTTTGTTGCCGAATTTGGTCGCCAGCCATGGACTATCGCAGAAATTCTGCCGACTTTTTTAAGCGCCTCGTCGATTTCTGAAATGGATATCATCATCAGTCTCAGCGGCTATATTCTGGCTTATACCTGCTTTTTAATCATTGAAATGTTTCTCATGCTTAAATTTATTAAATTAGGGCCCAGCTCCTTACATACCGGGCGCTATCATTTTGAAATCGCTTCAGGAGATGCACAATGATTTTTGATTATGAAACTTTACGTCTGATCTGGTGGGCTTTTCTGGGTGCTTTATTGATTGGCTTTGCCGTGACCGACGGTTTTGATTTAGGCATTGGTATGCTGCTGCCCTTTTTAGGCAAAAATGACTCGGAACGCCGCGTTATTATCAATTCCATAGGTCCCACCTGGGAAGGCAACCAGGTCTGGTTTGTCACTGCAGGTGGGGCTTTGTTCGCCGCCTGGCCAATGGTTTATGCGATTTCATTTTCCGGCATGTATTTTGCCATGATGCTCACGTTGTTTGCCTTATTTTTAAGACCTTTGGGATTCGATTATCGCAGCAAACTGCCATCAGAAAAGTGGCGCAGTAACTGGGATAAAGCACTGTTTGTCGGCTCGTTTATCCCTGCTCTGGTGATGGGAGTTGGTTTTGGAAACCTTCTGCTGGGCCTGCCTTTTAATCTGGACAGCGATTTACGCATGACCTATCACGGCAACTTTTTTGGTTTGCTGACACCTTTTGCATTACTGGCCGGCCTCATCAGTGTGGCCATGTATATCATGCATGGGGCGGTCTATTTGCAATTACGCACCGAAGATGAAATTTATCAACGCAGCAAAAAAACAGTCATTTACGCCACGCTGGTCACACTGGCACTGTTTGCCTTAGCCGGTTTATGGGTGACGCATTTGCCTGGCTATCATATTATTTCAGAAATTATTCCGGATGCAGCCTCTAATCCGTTACTTAAAACGGTTAAACGCGCTGACGGTTTATGGCTGGATAATTACAGTCATATGCCATCGCTGTGGGCGGTTCCTGTGGGCGCCTTTGTTCTGGGGCTTTTCACCATTATGTTATCGTTGCTTAACCGGCCGGGTATTGCTTTTATCAGCAGCTCACTGACGGTTACAGCCATTATTCTAACGGCAGGCGTGTCCATGTTCCCTTTCCTGATTCCATCCAGTATTGCAGTTAACAGTTCACTCACTGTCTGGGATGCCAGCGCCAGCGCCTCAACATTACATTTGATGTTCTGGGTGACAGCATTTTTTCTACCGCTGATTGTTATCTATACCAGTTGGGTCTTCAGGGTTCTGCGCGGCAAAATCACTGTCAACTATATTCACGACAACGATCACAAGCTTTATTAGGAGAGGCAATATGTGGTATTTCAGTTGGATTTTAGGGGTTTTACTGGCCTGCTCTTTAGGAATTATTAATGTATTAAGACTGGAAGCTCAAGAAGCACTTGCGAAAGAGCATGAGGCGCTTGATCCTTTAACCCGTTTTCTGGCCCGGGAAAGTGTGCTGCCAAGGCTGCGGGAAAAGGTTGATAATTCCAAACGTAACAGCCTTCCTTTCTCAATCATCTATTTGAGCATACGGGATTTCAGAACCAAATATAATCTGCCCGAACATGAAGTCGATACTACCTTAATGAAAGCGGCTAATATCATTAACGATTATATCCGCCCGGGTGTTGATCTGGCGGCTCGCTTGAATGATGATGATTTTTTAGTCATTCTGCCCGGCTCTACCGATGCCAAAAGTGAGGCATTGGGCAGAAAAATCCAGAAGAAACTGGCCCAGGACGTTAAAACCCCGTCCAATCTTCCTTTGGAAATAACTATGGGTGCTGCAGAATATTCGGCACATAAAGAGGCTTTTTCTGAAGACATGCTGATTGGTATGGAAGAAGTTGAAGCGCTGCTAAATATCGCCATTGCAAAAAGTATGGATAATTCAGTGAGCTCATGATAATAATATAGGCTTCTCTGTTTGCAGGAGTACGCCATGAATCATAATTTTCAGCTGGTCGCCGATTTCCATCAGCTTTCACAAAAAAATAATGTGGTCGAAGCTAAAACTTCGATGTCGGATATGACCATTATTGAGCAGGAAGCCATATTAATGGAGGAAACCGGCGCACTTTTCCATGCTTTGAAGCTAGGCGATCTATCCTGTATTCTGGCTGGCCTGGTTAATTTATCCTATGCCAGCCTTTATTCATTGGTCTTAACAGGTCAACCAGTAGCCGAAAAAGAACACTCTCACCCATATGATGGACAAGTTCTTTCTATTGCTAAAAACATATCCCGGCATGTTAATGCCTGCCTTTCCGGTCAGGCTGAAGACTACTACAATCTTTACTGTCTGTGCAAAGAGCTTGCAAAAGACTTTCTGAATGCCGATTTTGACAGTGCTTTTCAGGTTGTTCATGACAATCGCATGAATTTTTATAAAGACAACCCTTCTTATCCGCACTATCACGTTGACACACCGGATTTAAGTGATTATCTGTTTGAATAATTGTTAATGCTGCCATGTCCGGTTTTTTCGCCACCATTAACCGCCTGAAACATATCCAACGCTGGGGATTAAAACGAAATTCCGTAGCGGAAAATGTCAAGGAGCATAGCTTTGATGTCTGTGTCATTGCCCATCTGCTATGTGTCATCAAAAATGAGGTCTTTGCCGGCAATGTTGACCCGGGCGAGGTAGTGCTGGCGGCTTTATATCATGATGCCCATGAAAGCATCACTGGTGACCTGCCCACACCAATCAAACGCTTTAATCGTGGCATCCACGAAAGCTACAAAGAAATTGAAGCCGTTGCCTCACGCGCTTTGATTGAAACCTTGCCTGAATCGCTGCAGGATGATTTTTTTAATTATGTTACCGAGTCCTGTGACCTTCAGGTTATGGAGCTGGTCAAAGCTGCAGATACCATCAGCGCTTATGTTAAATGTGTTGAAGAAATTCAGGCGGGAAATCAGGAGTTTAAAGATGCCATGGACGATGTGGAAGAACGTTTGAACCAGATTAAACTGGCGGAAGTTGATTATTTCAGACAATATTTTCTACCTGAAGTACACTTAACGGTCGATGAGCTGTATAAAAATCGTCATCAAGTTGAATAATAATTAAAACAGGATTTACTCATGCCAGTCGATATTCTTCTGACCGTTATTTTAACGTCTGCCATACAATCCGTTTTCGGTGTCGGAGTGTTACTGTTTGGAACGCCATTACTGTTACTGCTAGGCTATCCTTTTACCGATGCCCTGAGCGTGCTGCTGCCGATTTCCATCGCCATCAATTCATTGCAGATTCTCAAACATTACCAATATATCGACAGCCGGTTTTTAAAAAATGTTCTGATTTATACCATTCCGCCTGTCGTTGTCTTTCTATTGCTGGCCACCAACAGCTCTTTGAACCTGACCGTTATCATCGGACTTTTCCTGGTTTTTGTCGCACTTAAAAACTTTTTCCCGCCTGTTGAACAACAAATCAACCGCATGACCCGCTATGAAAAGTCCTATCTTTTTATGATGGGACTGGTGCATGGACTGACTAACTTGGGAGGCGCTTTACTGACAGCAATCGTTCATGGGAAAAATTATGATAAAAACACCACCCGGGCCACAGTCGCCATCTGTTATGCCACATTTGCTGTCTTTCAACTGGCTACCTTATTGATTATCGGCACCCGGTTTCACTTGAGCTGGTCAGAAAATGCGACATTTTTACAAATTGGCGTTATTGTATTCCTGCTTACTGAAGAATTAATCTACAGTAAAATTGATAATAATAAATACAGTAAATTTTTTGCAGCCTTTTTACTGGCTTCAGGCATTTTACTCATAACAAAATAAGGAAGGTAATATGAAACAAATACTGAACTATTTTTTAATCGGTGTTCTGGCATTTATCCCGGTTGCAGTTATTTTGCAAATCGTCTTGTTTGTAAAAGATATGCTGACGGATATGTTTACTCTGGTTTACGGTTACTCGGATAACCTGACCATTACACTGACGCTGTTTATTGCCAGTTTCTCAATCTTTGCCTATATCGGTTATCGCGTCAGCATGGGGCGCTCGTCTATTATTGCTGCCATTGATGCCATTATTAATCGGATTCCGCTGCTCAATACCATTTACCGAGTCACCAAAAAAGTCGTCAACATGTTCTCAGGTCATGAACAACATTCAGCCAGAGAAGTGGTTTATATTGAATATCCTAAAGAAGGCCTGTGGGTGCCCGCCTACGTCACCAATAAAAAAGATGATCGCTATATTTTATTTGTGCCCACATCACCCAATCCAACATCCGGTTTTACTGTCATTGTGCATGAATCCAAAGTTAAAAAATCAGCCATGAATATCGAGCAGGCAACCAGCTTTATTATCAGCGTGGGTGTTGATTATGACCGGGTGGATGAAGTACAGATGCTGCCTAAATAACAGCTTTTATGAATGTTGAATTCACGGTAAAAAACTGGGCGGCCTGGCCGCCCTCATCAAAAACGGCGAATCATATCAGTCAAAAAGAGTTGCTCGCCAGCATTCCAGGAATGTTAAAACGCAGGCTCACACCTTTGGCCAGGACGGTATTCAGCGCGGCCATTCAATGTCTGCCCGAGGGCAATAGCGACATTCCGCTGGTTTTCAGCTCAACCCATGGAGAACTGGCCAAATCGTTAACCATGATGGAACAGCTGGAGCAGGGGGAAGAAATATCCCCCACTGCATTCAGTCTGTCAGTACATAATGCCATCGCTGGCCTGTTTTCCATGGCCTTTCATGATCAGAATCAGACCACGGTCATCGCCCCCGGTAAAGAAGGACTGTGCGCTGCCTTCATCGAAACAGCCGGCCTGCTGCAGGAAGGCCATGAAAAAATTCTGCTGGTCTTTTATGACGAGCCATTGCCTGAATTTTATCCTGCCGAACCTTTTAAATTAAGCTGCCCCCAGGAATCCGCCCTCGCTTTATTAATTACTCAGCCTGATAAAAACAAGGGGCTTCGTATAAAATTGTCACAATCCAATCAATATGGATACGAGGGTGAACAACCTGTCCAGTTACCACGCCTGGTACAATTTCTGGCGCAACCACAATCTGAGCTATTGATTAAAACAGAAAATCACAGCTGGATTTTTCAAAAAACATGAGCTATTCGCTGAATTATTATTGGCGACTTTTTGCAACCGCTTTGAGTTTTAGTGTTTTCGGTATCGGTGGTTTTTTATTGTGGATTTGTGTTTTCCCGGTGCTGAGTCTTTTGCCTGGCCATCAAAAACAAAAAACTCAACGGGCACAGCGATGTGTTCATTACAGTTTTTACTTTTTTATCGGCCTGATGCATCGTCTGGGCATTATGGATTATCACATTTCAGGCCTTGAGAAACTGAATCGTCCCAGCCAGTTAATTGTCGCCAATCATCCGACACTGGTCGATATTGTTTTCCTAATCAGCCGTATCCCGCATGCCAGTTGTATCGTTAAAGACTCTTTATGGCATAACCCTTTTATGCGAGGGCCGATTATTAATGCCGGTTATATCAGCAATGGTGATTCAGAAAAAATGATTTCCGCCTGTGTCGAACGGCTTAATGAGGGGGGAACCATTATTATATTTCCTGAAGGAACCCGCAGCATTCCGGAGCAGACCTATAAATTTCAGCGTGGAGCTGCCCGAATTGCGCTTAAAGCCAATGCAGTTTTAACGCCGGTTAATTTAAGCTGCTCACCCAGTACACTGACCAAAGCTGAAAAATGGTATCAGATTCCCGCCAAAAAATTTCACTTAACGATGCAGGTCGGGGATAATATCAGGCTGGACGATTTTAAAGCCATTTCGCCTGAGAGTATTGCCGTCAGGCGACTCACACATTATCTACAGGATTATTTCCTTAAAACAAAAGAAATACATGAGCAATCTGGAAAATGAATTAAAGCAATTGATTATTAATACACTGGACCTGGAAGATATCGGTATTGATGATATAGACAATGAAGAACCTCTTTTTAATGAGGGTCTCGGACTCGACTCGATTGATGCACTGGAACTGGGACTGGCTATTCGAAAAAAATATGATGTCCGTATTGATGCCGAAAAAGATGATGTCGTTAATATTTTTTCGTCGATCTCATCACTGGCAAAATTTATCGAGTCTGAAACCTGAGAGATAGATATGACAAATAAACAAGACATCCTGAATATGATTAAGCAAATCATGCAGGAAATGTTTGAAATTGAACCGAATCAGGTTACTCCCGATGCCAGACTTTATGAAGATCTGGATTTCGACAGTATTGATGCGGTCGATATGATTGTAAAACTGAAAGAAATGACCGGTAAAGCGGTTAAACCGGAAGACTTTAAAACAGCCCGAACAGTTGATGATGTTATTGAGGCTGTTTATAAACTCATCAATGAAACATAAGGGACTATCAGGCAGCAAGGATGCTGTCCTCCCTGACTCTTAAACACTGCTCCTTCAGCCTGACCTGATATGGCAAAAATCATTGGCTTATTGACGTTGCTGTATCCGCTTGCTGTTTACTTTGGCGTGCAATATTTCCCACCCTGGATAATCGCCCTGCTTTTAATGAGCCTGCTCAGCATTCGCTGGTTAATCCAGCACAAACAATCCCTACTAAACCGCCAGCTGTTTTGGCTGGCGATGGGTTATTGTATTTATGCCATCTGGAATAATGATATCCTCAGCCTGAGATTTTATCCTGTCCTGATCAACCTGGGGCTTTTGACTGTTTTTGCCGCCAGCCTGCGCTATCCGCCACCGATTATTGAACGGCTGGCCCGCATTCAACATCCCGACCTGCCGCCGGAAGGCATCCTGTATACCCGAAAAGTTACCCGGGTATGGTGTGTGTTTTTTCTATTTAACGGGCTCATGGCTTTAATCACTGCATTATATTGCAGCCTTGAATGCTGGAGTCTTTATAATGGTATGATTGCTTATATACTCATGGGGCTGCTCATGGGGATTGAATATCTGATTCGTCTTAAAACACAAAGCCATGTCCGTTAAATCACTATCAAACTTTCTGTCCACCCCATCCGGTGATTCAACGGTTAGTTTTTTCAACGGCCAATGGATAAGCATGGCCGAATTTAAATCGCAAATCTTACAGAAAACTGTTTTTTTTTCACAACAGTCTGAAGAGAATTTTGCTGTCTATCATGAACAAGCCTACCCTTTTGCGGTTGAGCTGTTTGCACTGCTTTATGCTCAAAAAAGAATCTGGCTGGCAGCTAATAATTGCCCGGCCACGGCCGAAAAACTCAAACAAACCGGCTGTGTGCTGACGGGTGACTGGAATGGGCAGCAAATAACGGTACCCGAGCAGAACATCGCACTGAATCTGTCACTTCCTGATTTGGATTTACAAAAAGCAGGCCTGCATATTTTTACCTCCGGCTCCAGCGGCCAGCCTAAAGTCATCGCTAAAAGCATGCAACAGTTCCAGGATGAAATTGAACGCCAGGAACAGCTTTGGGGGACAATGGTAAATCAGTCCATGGTTGCTTCAACCGTCAGTCATCAACATATTTATGGCTTAATATTCAGAGTGTTGTGGCCTCTGGCGGCAGGCCGTTGTTTTTTCAGCAGTCAGTTTCTGAGTCCTGAGCCGCTGTTCAAGGCAATAGCTGCGCATCAAGCCTGTTGGATTGCCAGCCCTGCCCAGTTAAAACGCCTGGATGAACACAGTGACTGGAATAAAATTCGTCAATTATCAGCCATATTCAGCTCAGGCGGGCCTTTAAGCCGGGAAACCGCCCAAACTATGTTACAAAAAGGCCATCAGGCTGTAATTGAAATTTATGGCAGCTCGGAAACCGGCGGTATTGCCTGGCGCAAACAGCCTGAAAATCCTTTGTGGACACCCTTGCCAGATGTCAAACTTGAACCTTCCGGCAGACTGTCTTCACCGTGGATACCCCGTTCTATCCTTTTGGACGATCAAATTAAGCTGCATGCGGACGGACTATTTGAATTATCTGGGCGTAAAGACAGAATCGTTAAAATTGAGGAAAAACGTCTGTCGCTATCTGAAATGGAGCAAGCTATTTTAAAAAATCCTGCAATTGCCGATACGCATATTCTGCTTTTACCCGGTAAACGGGATAAAATCATCGCTAGTCTTGCGTTAACCGATACAGGTATAAAACAGCTTGAACAATCGGGCCGAAGTACTTTGATTCAGCATTTACGCAAACAAATGTCGCAGATATTTGAGGCGACGGTTCTGCCCCGCAAATGGCTGTTGTTTAATAACATACCAATGACTACTCAGGGAAAAACCGACCACACATTATTAACCCGCCTTGCCGGCCTGGATAAACAGCATTTTCCTTTAATACGATTTTGCCGAATGGAACAAGACACCGTGTCATTAGATCTTACCCTGCAGGCTGAATTGTGCTACTTTCAGGGACACTTTCCTGAACAGCCTATTTTACCCGGTGTAACCCAAATATCCTGGGCTGATTATTTTGGACGCTTGTTTTTTAATATCACGCTGCCCTTTTTTCGTATGGAAGTGATTAAATTTAAAAGCATCATCCAGCCTGATGAACAGCTTACTTTAAAGCTCTGCCGAAACACCGAAAATGGGAAACTGTATTTTGATATTTTCAACAATACGCAGTCATTTGCTTCCGGACGGCTGGTATATGGTGAACACATATGAACCTATGCATCGTAATCCCTGTTTATAATCATCACCATGCGCTAAAACAGGTTGTTGCCCAACTGAAGCCTTTTAATCTTCCTTGTGTGCTGGTCAATGACGGCAGTTCGGCTGAATGCACCCAGGCATTAAAAATCATTCAACATCAGGAAAGTCATTGGATAAGCCTGCTACACAGAAAACCCAATGGTGGAAAAGGAGCTGCTGTGACTGCCGGTTTGAAATGGGCAATCGATCATGGTTACAGCCATGCTTTACAGATAGATGCCGATGGTCAACATTGTACCCGTGATATACCTGCTTTCCTGGAAGCGAGTCACAATCATCCCGATGCACTTATTCTGGGTCAGCCTGTTTTTGGCCCGGAAGTCCCGAAAAAACGACTTTATGGCCGGCAGTTTACCAATTTATGGATTTGGATTAATACACTGTCTTTTAACATTAAAGATGGTATGTGCGGCTTTCGTATTTATCCTCTGACAGCGGTTAAGACATTGTTAGTCAAGACATCACTCGGTCAGCGCATGGATTTTGATATTGAAATCGTGGTGCGCTTGTACTGGCAGGGAACAGATATTCTTAATATTCCTACCCGGGTTCAATATCCTTTGGATGGCATCTCTCATTTCAAGATGCTGAAAGACAACTTACTTATATCAAAAAAACATGCCCAGCTATTTTTTGGTATGTTATGGCGACTGCCTTTTTTGATTATCAGACATTTTAAGCGGGCCTGAACTTTATAACTTTTAATCTCATGATGACACTACCCACTGAAGAAGAAATCAATCGATTCTTACAGGAAGATATTGGCGGCGGCGATATTACCGTCGCCATTATTCCAGAAAACACCTGCGCCAAAGCAACGGTTATTTGCCGGGAGCATGCTGTTATTTGCGGACAACCCTGGTTTAATGCGGTATTTAAACAATTAGACGACAATATCTCGATAAACTGGCAGATTTCAGAAGGCGAAAAGGTCGATGAAAATACTGTGCTTTGCGAGCTTGAAGGTTCAGCCCGTCATTTACTTACTGGTGAAAGAACTGCGTTGAATTTACTGCAGACCCTGTCGGCAACAGCAACCGTTGCCAGAGCATATGCTGATGCAGTATCAGGGACCGGATGTAAAGTCCTGGATACCCGCAAAACCATCCCCGGCTTAAGAATGGCACAAAAATATGCCGTTCGTTGCGGTGGCTGTTTTAATCATCGAATCGGACTGTTCGATGCCGTTTTAATCAAGGAAAACCATATTATAGCCGCCGGCTCCATCGAAAAAGCCATTCTCACGGCCAGAGCTTATACCGATAAAATGGTGGAAATAGAAGTAGAAAGTTTAACTGAATTTGAACAGGCTTTGGTGGCAAAGCCTGACCGCATCTTACTGGATAATTTTGCTATCACTGACTTAAAAAGAGCTGTCGACATTAATAATGGAAACCTGGCACTGGAGGCATCGGGAAATATTACCCTGGAAAACATACGTCAGGTAGCCGAAACAGGCGTCGATTATATTTCTATCGGTGCTTTGACTAAAAATATTCAAGCCACAGATTTATCAATGCGAATCAAACTGGACAATGAATCATGATTGAAAATATTAATCAACTGGTCAAGAACATCAGTCACGGTGTTTATGTTATTGGTGTCCGTAATGAAGACAGGCAAAATGCCTTTACTGCAGCCTGGGTGATGCAGGTATCGTTTGACCCTGTATTATTGTGTATCAGCATTAATCCCGAACATTATTCATTCAAGTTACTGCAACAGGGAAAAATTTGCAGTATTAATGTGCTATCTAAAAGGCAACTGGATATTGCAGAACACTTTGGCACTTCAGGACTGAAAGATAAAATGCAAGGATATGAATGGCAACAGGCTGAAACAGGCGCGCCTATTCTGTCTGAATGTTTATGCTATTTTGATTGCCGGGTCAGGCATTTTACGGATGCAGGCGACCATAAACTGGCCATTTGCGAAGTACTGGATGCAGCCGCTTTAAACAGTGGAATTCCGATGTTATATAACGATACGGAGCAAATGGATGGCAGCGATGAGCTTTATGCGGCCGATTGAGAAACAGGGCGCATAACGCGCCCTGTACTACAAAGGATCTGATTAAAGCATACCTTTTAAAGCTTCAAATTTCTTAGCAGCTTGTTTTAGATGCTCTTCAGCAACCTGTAACTGCTCTTTTTTTGCTTCTTTACGTGCTTTTTTCAAAATACCATTGGCGCGTTGACGGTTTCTGTCAACTACATCATTGGCATTGATTTCTTTAGAAGCATCGCTGGCTGACTTGATCAATGCAGCCACAACTTCTCCTTCAGAGCCAGAGTCGATAGCATCTTTGGCTGCTTTGATATTTTGTAAAACCATATTAATGGCTTCCATAGGCGTATAACAGGTTCTGCCGTCTTCACAACCTTCAGCTGCAACTGCATTGGTAGACACAGCACCCATTGATAATGCCAGAGAAAAAGCTACGATAGCACTTTTCAAAATTTTCATGTGTAAAACCTCATCATTGTTTTTTTAATCGGCAAATAGCTATATGGGGACCCCCCATTAGTCAAATGCCAGAGGCGATTCTATCATAAAATTTATGGAAAACCAGTAACAGAAGAATTTTCTAAACTGAGCGTAATAAAATATCCAGCCATCTGGCCGGCAAAAGACGCTTTAAATATCCAAACAGATATGTCGGCACCGTCACATAATAACGAATGCCAGGCCGTTTTGATTCCATTGCCTGCATTACTTTAATGGCTACAGCACTAGCTGGCAGGGTAAATGGCACAGCCGGTCCTTCTTTTTGCAGACGCTCTTCCATAGCCTGATAAGCATCTTTATGGACACTGTTTTCAGGTTTGATATTCTTTTTGTACATGGCATAGGCATTTTTGCGAAAACGACTTTCAATGGGCCCCGGTTCTATCAACACCACATCAATACCGCTACCGTGTAATTCCAAACGCAAGGTATCGGCCAAGCCTTCCAAAGCAAATTTACTGGCATTATAGGCTCCTCGAAAACGCATGGCGACGAACCCCAGCACCGAACTGTTATAAATAATTCGGCCATAGCCTTGCTTCCGCATCACCGGAATCAGCAGATTAGTCAACTCATGGGTGCCAAAAAAATTTGTTTCAAATTGTTCCAACAACACCTGCCGGGATAAATCTTCAACCGCTCCCGGCTGGCCATAAGCGGCATTATGAAATATGGCATCCAACTTGCCACCAGTCAGTTCCAACAGTTCTTTTACCGCATTATTAATACTACCTGAAACAGCCAGATCCAGCTGAACAGTCTCAAAACCTTCCGCTTGCAAGCGTCTGACATCTTCCAGTTTACGCGCTGAACAAATAACCCTGTGTCCTCTTTCACGCGCCATTTGCGCAGTTGCATAACCTATTCCACTGGAACAACCTGTTATAAAAAGACTTTGCCTGTTTTTCATTGAGCCGATAATTCTGTTTCATTGAAATAAAAACTTTGGCCACTACTGCAATCGACCAAAAAAACCAGCTGTGTTTTTTTGCTTCTGATATTCAACTCATCTGATTCGACACGGCCACATTGCCCCGTCGCCAGTGCTTTTTGAGCCGCCAGGCGACGGAATTTTTCTATATCTGGCAGGCGGTTTTTAAATTGCTCCACCAGCGCCGGCAACTTGTCTATCTGATAAGGGGGTATGGAATAAATGGAAAACTGACCGGGATTGTTTTGTATCAGTGCCAGCGTAATCGCCTGCTCCGCACTAACCGCCTGTCTTCGTTGCTGTTCCTGCTGCAATTGTTTCTGTTTTTCGAGCGCTTGTTGTTGCTCCTTTAGTTGTTGCTGTTGCAATAGATTGGGTTTTTCACTCAAATCAACTTTGGAGCCGGTTTTAATATCAATAGCAAACGCTTTTTTTTCGGCATCACAGGGGCCTGATTGATAACTGGTATTTCCTGAACCATCGGTACATTTATAGACCTGGGCGTATCCAAACCCTGGGTAAAAAGCGATTAAAGCAATAAGAATCTTTTTCATAAGCAGTGCAGTTAACTATTAAGAAGAACAGTTTTCAGTATAGTAGCAAATATGCATTAAAACAGGCAGCTCTTCCTTAGGTGCATGCTAAAAACCACATATCCTGCCCATCGCCTCAACCCGACTGGTTTACATAGGCTTGACGAATTATTGCTATAATAATAAAGATACATTTTTGACTCACCTGATAGTCATTTAACGGATGAGTAGCAAACATTTTTTGTAATTATTCAGTCTAAATAGCCCAACCAAACCAGTTAAATATCAGTTAGTTATGGAAGAAGCCAATGTGACGGGGAAGTATTTACGACAT
>CAYLNS010000036.1:3618-16530 GCA_964385115.1 uncultured Methylomarinum sp. | reverse complement strand
ATTGATGGTTTATCGGCACTTGGAGCATAGAATTCCTAGACATAAGACCTTTTTATCAAGGTTGGGACGATCCTTACATTTTCATCATAGGAATAATCATGGCTAATGATAAATTAAACGATAAAAAGGACGAAAAACATATTCCTAAACCGCCTGAAGAAATAAGGCAGGAGCCTTTGCCCTGGCATATTCCGAAACCGGTTGAAGAAGACCCGGATGCGCCTCAGCGCCTTCGTAATATCATGCATAGCGCTTCTTATCGACAGGCTGATGAGGATATTGATTTTATCCAGCGGGATGATTTACGTTCGCTAAGATTACAACTGGATTATCTAAAACCCGAGTTAATGCTGGAAGAGCAGGGCGTGGAAGGTACGGTTGTGGTGTTTGGCAGTACCCGCATTGTCGAACCTGCCGTGGCAAACCGGCGAGTCAAGGCGTTTGAGGAGGCGCTGGCGGCCTCGCCTGATAATCCGGTGCTGAAACAGCGATTAAAGATTGCCAGAAATATCCAGGAAAAAAGTCGCTATTATGAGGTGGCCAGAGAATTTGGCAGAATAGTCGGCCTATCGGGTAAAGGCGCCAATGATTGCCGCTTGATGGTGATGACGGGCGGTGGCCCAGGGATGATGGAAGCGGCCAACCGAGGGGCTTTTGATGTCGGCGCTAAAACCATTGGCTTGAATATTACTCTGCCGCATGAACAATATCCAAATCCTTATATCACTCCGGAGTTATGTTTTAAATTCCATTATTTTGCCTGCCGGAAAATGCATTTTCTGCTAAGAGCGAAGGCCCTGGTAGTCTTTCCGGGGGGGTATGGCACGCTTGATGAACTGTTTGAAACACTGACGCTGATACAAACCCGCTGCATGAAGGCGGTGCCGGTCGTTCTGGTCGGCAAGCAATATTGGCGTAAAGCTTTTGATGTCGATTTTCTGATGGATGAGGGAGTGATAGACCCTGAAGATAAAGAGCTATTCTGGTATGCCGAAACTGCTGAAGAAATCTGGGAGGATATTCAGAACTGGTATTTGGCCAAAGGGGAGGTGCTTATTTAGAACGGTGCCCGGAAATTTTTTACAGACCGGTTAAGGAATCGCTGATTAAATCAGCGATTCCAGTAGCACATGGATGTACCACCAAAATCAATGACTTCAAGTCATTGATTTTGTGAGCAAAGCGGAAATCGCATTTCTGCTTTGCGGGCGCTGACAAATCAAGGATGATTTGTTCAGCGCTTCCCTAAGGGGGCTAATATGATATGATTAAAAGTCCATTATATTGTTGCAGAACATGAAGAATATATCTGATCAAAAGCAATTGATTGACCGGTTTGGAAGGCGTGTTGATTATTTGCGGGTGTCTATTACTGACCGCTGTGATTTTCGCTGCCAGTATTGCATGGCTGAAGAAATGACCTTTTTGCCCAGAGCTCAGGTGCTGACGCTGGAGGAAATTGACTTTATCTGCAGGGCTTTTGCTGACCTGGGTGTCACCAAAATCAGAATAACCGGCGGCGAGCCTTTGGTTAGAAAAGGTGTGCTCAGTTTATTGAAGCAACTCGGGCAAATCAAATCGTTACATGAACTGGTCATGACAACGAATGGTTCCAGGCTGGAGCAATTGGCCTCCGATATTCGGGCCGCCGGAGTGAAACGGCTGAATATCAGTCTGGATACATTGAATAAGGATAAATTCAGATTGCTGACCCGAAATGGCGATTTGCATCAGGTTTTAAAAGGGGTAGATGCGGCTATAAAAGCAGAATTTGAACAGATAAAACTGAATGCTGTTATTTTAAAAAACCGGAATCATCACGAGATTACCCAACTGGTTCAGTTTGCGGTTGACAGGGCCATTGATATCAGTTTTATCGAAGAAATGCCATTGGGTGTTATAGACAGCCATCATCGTGGCGAAATGTATTACCCCAGCCATTTAATCAGAGAGGATTTATCGGCCTCATTTAACCTGGTTCCCATCGATAAAAAAACCGGCGGGCCTTCGGTTTACTATCAGGTTGAAGGTAGCCAGACCCGAGTCGGTTTTATATCACCGCATAGCGAAAATTTTTGTGCCAGCTGTAACCGGGTCAGATTGACTGCCGAAGGGCGTTTGTTATTGTGTCTGGGCAATGAACACTCGGTAGACCTGAAAAAAGTGATTCGCGCTAATCCAGGGGATATGGACAAACTTAAACAAACGATTATTCAGGCCATGGAAATCAAGCCTGAGAAACATGAATTTAATCTTGATGAACAGCCGGTGATTCTTCGTCATATGAATTCAACCGGTGGCTGAGGACTGTTAGTGAAGGAGGAAATATGGATGCAAATAAACGGCAGCAGTTAGTTGCCGAGGCCAGAAAATATAAAGAAGAGCGTGAAAAGGGCTATAGAGAGCAGGCGCTTAAACTGTTTCCCTGGGTGTGTGGCCGGTGTGCACGGGAGTTTTCGCATAAAAACTTGTCGGAATTAACCGTTCATCATAAAAATCATGACCATGATGATAACCCGTCGGATGGCAGCAATTGGGAACTGCTTTGTCTTTATTGTCATGATAACGAGCATCAGCGTTATGAAGAACAGATTCGCTATGGCTCAAGCAGTCAGTCTGAAAACACCTCCCCGGAAGCAACCTTCAATCCTTTTGCCAACCTGAAAGACCTTATCAAATAGCGGCGGATGCAAAAATGTCCATGGGCGCAGCAGTCTCCGGAAGAAGAGTATTATCATGATTATGAATGGGGAGTGCCGGTTCATGATGATGATTTACTGTTTGAGTTTTTATTGCTGGAAGGACTGCAGGCCGGATTAAGCTGGCGCACTGTTCTTAATAAGCGGGAAGCTTATCGACAGGCTTTGGACGGTTTTGATGCCGAAAAAATAGCCCGCTATGATAATAAAAAATTACAGGCTTTGTTGAATAATCCAAAGCTGATTCGTAATCGTCTTAAAATGCAGGCTATTATTCAAAATGCCCGTGCATTTCTCAATATCAAACAACAATTTCCAAGCTTTAATGATTATATCTGGCAGTTTACCGATGGCCAGACACTTCATAACAACTGGCAGTTTCAGGAACAGCTTCCTTCCCGCAGTATTCATTCTGAACAGATGAGCCGTGCCTTGAAAAAACAGGGATTTAAGTTCGTTGGACCGGTTATTTGTTATGCTTTCATGCAGGCGACAGGAATGGTCAATGATCATTTAAAAAGTTGTTTTCGGTATCAGCAATTAATGAAAAATTAAAACAGTTTTTTCTGCTACACTGAACTGATAAGCTGCCGCTATTAATTGCATCCGTTTTTTGTTTGAAGGGAAATCGAGCCAATTTTATGCCATTAGAAATTAAATCCCTGCTTATCGTTTTATCCATATTCATAGCCATATTGGGAACCTGGATCTCATTGTGCTTGCTGAATAAGGATAGGGAAACAAGCGAACATTTCAGTTTTACCGCTATTTTCTCTTCTGCACTGGCCTTTGCGACCAGTGTCTGGTCTATGCATTTTATCAATATGCTAGCTACATATATGATGCTTCCCATTAGCTATAACATTACCATGGTTGTAGCCGCATATTGTGTCGCTTTCGTCGGTTCATTGCCTTTGATGTGGGCTATCAGCATGGAAAGATTAACGACACTATCTATATTGTGGGTGTCTGCAGGAATAACGGCGATGATTGGCGTCATGCATTATGTTGGGATGCTCTCGATACAGGTGCAATTACCGGTTAAATATGATGTTATCAGCTATTGTACCGCTTTGATTCTTGGCTTTTTGATTACTTATATTGCTGTTAGCCTATATTCATATTGGAAGAAATCTGAACAGAAAGGTAGAAAATTTCTGGTTATTGCGGGAGGGTTAATTGGGGTTGCAGAAGTTGTTTTACATTTTGCTGCGATGAAATCGGTAATCATTTCACAGGCAGATATTTCAACTATTAGTCAGCCGGCAGGACTGGCTATGCAAACTTTGTTGTATGGAATCATTTCTGCCTCTTTACTGATTCTTTTATTATTGCCCTTTACGTTATTACAGAAACAGACTATTTCAATCTGGAAAGTCATATTGGTCATTGTCTTGGCAGAAGCGACTGCAATGTTGATGACGCCTTTATTTCTGCCGGATAATTCGCCCTATTATTCCAAGATAATGTTAAATATTGTTCTATTGGCACTGTTTGTAAGTCCTGTTGCCTGGAAGTTGATGGAAACATCAAAGTGTCTTTTACAAAGTTATGAATTGGTTGAGAAAAACCTGGAAATACAAAAGGTAAATAATCAGTTATTAACAGTGTCTTTGCATGAACAGGATTTAACGGATTTTTTAGGCGAATTATTGCAAAGTATTTATCAGTTATCCTGGTTAAAATTATTGCCCAAAGGGGCCATCTTTCTCAAAGAAGAAAATGAAGAAAGTTTGTTCATGGCCGTTCAGCATCATCTTGAGACTCAAATACAATCAAGTTGCCAGCACGTTAAATATGGTCAATGTCTTTGTGGCAAAGCGGCAAAGCTGGATAAAACCATTTACTGTACGCATATCAATGATGAACATACGACCCGCTTTGAAGGAATGGGAGAGCATGGGCATTTTATTATTCCATTAAAAGCAGAAAATGAATTTCTAGGGGTATTATGCCTTTATCTTTCTCCTGATACAGAACTATCTTTATTCGAACAGCAGGCTTTAACGCAAATATCTGCAACAATTGCTGAGTTGATACGCCTAAAACAGGCTCTGGATGAAATTAATTTGGCTAATACTGTCTTTGATTATAGTTTTGATTGTCTGATGATTACAGATGCTAATCATAAGATTCTGAATGTGAACCCAAAATTTAGCGAGGTGACAGGATATGCATCGGAAGAAGTTATTGGACAGTCACCTGAAATACTGAAATCACAACATCAGGACCCCGGTTTATATCATGAAATAAAAGATATTCTTGGCAAGAGAAATCAATGGCAGGGGGAAGTGTTAAATCGACGGAAGAACGGAGAAGATTATTTTCAATGGTTGAGTATTGCAACGGTTAAGGATAAAAACGGGGGTATAAAATATTATGTTTCGACCTTTACCGATATCAGTGAAAAAAAAGAAGTTGAGAAGAAAATTCATAGACTGGCTTTTTATGACGAATTAACCGGTTTAGCCAATCGAAGATTATTTTATGAGACACTGAAACAGGCTATCCAGTACACAAAAAGATCCGGCGATAAGCTGGCTTTACTGTTTATCGATCTGGACCGATTTAAGGAAGTCAATGATACCTTGGGACACCAGGCAGGCGATCAGTTATTAATTACTGTCGCTCAGCGGATAAAGGAATGTCTGAGAGAGTCGGATATGCTGGCCCGACTGGGGGGAGATGAATTTGTTGTTATTCTGGAGGATTTGAAAGAGGGTGGCTTTTTATCACCGGCAATGGTCTGTCAGAAAATCGCAGAAGAAATCTTGTATAAACTGTCCCAGGCGCATTATTTTGATGAGCATGTGATTTATGGAGGAGCAAGCATTGGTATTGTCTTTTATCCTGATAATGCTGCTGATTTTAATCAGCTATTGCAGCGCGCAGATACTGCCATGTATCAGGCAAAAAGCGCCGGGCGTAATACCTACTGCTTTTTCTCGGAAGACATGTCTGTCGATATAAAAAACCGGGTGACGATGATTCATGAGCTGAAAAATGCTTTACAGAATAATGAGTTTTCTTTGCTGTATCAGCCTCAGATATCTATGGAACATCAGCAGGTAGTCGGTGCAGAAGCATTGATACGTTGGCATAATCCTGTTTTGGGACAGGTGTCACCTCTGGATTTTATCCCTTTGGTTGAGGAAATCGGCCTGATTTATGAAATCGGGCTGTGGGTAATGAGACAAGTGTGCCGACAGGTTAAACAATGGGATGATAAGAGTGAAATGAATCTGGAATATGTTGCTTTAAATGTTTCAATTCATCAGCTGATACACCCTGAATTTGTCGATGATGCCATCAGTATCTGCCGGATGGAGGGCATTGATAGCCGGCGCATTGAAATGGAAATTACCGAAGGAGGGCTGGCCAAATATCCCGATAATATTACCGAAATTTTGCATAAGTTAAGGGAGGCCGGGTTCAGGCTGGCTATTGATGACTTTGGTACGGATTATTCTTCTTTAAGCCGGCTAAAACATTTTAATGTTGATTTGTTAAAAATTGACCGTTCATTTGTCATGAATATGACGCATGATGCAAATGATGCTGCCATTGCCCAGGCAGTTGTTGATTTAGCCAAGGCATTGGGGCTTCTGACATTAGCTGAAGGGGTGGAAACCATTGAACAGTTTGATGCGCTTAAGGCAATGGGGTGTGAGCGTTGTCAGGGGTATTATTTTGGTAAGCCTATGTTACCCGAATCACTGGTCGAGCTTTTTAGGCAACGTAATAAAAGTGTAACGAGTGACCCAATAAAACAAGAAGAATCGATAGAAGATTGAGCTGTTTTTTAAGGGAATAGAAAGCAGCTATGATTGATTTCAGCTTTCCCCCTGATTGCTGAAAATTGAATGGCTAAGCACCCGTTCTGCCAGTCTTGCAAACGGCATGCTTTGTATCCAGACGGTTCCAGTGCCGGACAATGTTGCCAGAAAAATACCCTCACCGCCAAAAAACATGCTTTTCAGCCCTCCGCTCAAGGCAATGTTGTAATCAATATCACCGCTGAACCCGACCAGGCAGCCGGTATCCAGACGTAATGTTTCATCATTCAGTTTTTTACAGAGTACAGTGCCACCGGCGTGAATAAAAGCCATACCATCTCCGCGAAGACGCTGCAGTATAAAGCCTTCGCCACCGAAAAAACCTGTTCCCAGGCGCTTATGAAAGGCAATATCCACTTCGGTTCCCAAGGCGGCCGCCAGAAAAGAGTCTTTTTGGCAGATAACCTGCTCATCATGTTCCGCCAGATTAACGGGAATAATAGAGCCTGGAAAGGGAGCTGAAAAACCGACATGGCGAAGTTGTTTGTCTTCATTGCTGAAATGGGTCAGAAAAATAGATTCACCGGTTAACAGGCGTTTTCCGATACCCCAAAGTTTACCCATGACATTCCCCGAACCATCTCCCATTTTGGCAGTAAAATCCACGCCTTGTTCAATATAAGTCATGGTTCCGGCTTCAGCAATAACTGTTTCGCCCGGGTCCAATGCTATTTCCAGCATTTGAATATCATGACCGGTTATCTGGTAATCAATTTCATGGCAACGCATCGGAGATACCTCGTATTTAAGTGAGTAATTCAGTCATGATTTGTTGATAAATCCGGCTTAGAATTTCCAGGTCATCAATGGCAACATTTTCGTTAACTTTATGGATACTATCATTAACAGGCCCTAATTCAATCACCTGGGCGCCGGTCGGGGCAATAAATCGACCGTCTGAGGTGCCGCCGCCAGTATCATCAACAGTTTCATAGCCGGTAATCTTTTTAATGGCGGTATGGGTTGCCTCCAGCAAGGGGCCTTTCGCCGTCAGAAAAGGATTGCCTGATAAACGCCACTGGATTTCATAATTTAACTGATGCTTGTCCAGGATGGCATGCGTGCGCTGTTTGATGGTGGCTTCATCCAGTTCGGTACAAAATCGTAAATTAAATAAAGCTTGCAACTCGCCCGGAATGATGTTTTCGGCGCCTGTGCCTGACTGGATATTGGAAACCTGCAGACTGGTCGGTGGGAAAAACTGATTACCCTGATCCCAGACTTCTTCGGTCAGTTCTTTTAGCGCCGGGGCAAAACGATGAATAGGATTATCGGCAATATCGGGATAGGCGACATGGCCTTGAACACCCTTTACCGTCAGTTTGGCGCATAAGGAACCGCGTCGTCCCACTCTGATGACATCAGCGATTTTTTTGTCGCTGGAAGGCTCAC
Organism: uncultured Methylomarinum sp.; assembly: GCA_964385115.1. Taxonomy (GTDB): domain Bacteria; phylum Pseudomonadota; class Gammaproteobacteria; order Methylococcales; family Methylomonadaceae; genus Methylomarinum. The sequence continues at coordinate 8,603 of CAYLNS010000036.1, read as the reverse complement.
CGACCAGACACCAGTCAATTTTTTCACCCCGCTGTTCCAGAACCTCTATGACTTTAACCACACCGTTGGTGGCAATACCTTCTTCATCGCTGGTCAGCATAATGGCTATAGAACCCTGGTGTTCAGGATGCTCTTGTAAAAAGCGCTCGACAGCAGTTATAAAGCAGGCTATACCGCCTTTCATATCAGCGGCACCTCGTCCATACAGCTTACCGTCACGAATTGTCGGTTCAAAGGGAGGGGATTGCCACTGCTCCAGCGGTCCTGGAGGAACAACATCGGTATGTCCAAGAAAGGTGAATAATGGTCCTTGATTCCCTTTACGCAGCCATATGTTGCGGGTGTCTTCAAAATCCAGTCGTTCAATGTTGAAGCCCAGTTTTTCAAGACGGTCGATAATCATGTCCTGGCAGCCGGCATCTTCAGGAGTGACGGATTCGCGGCGGATCAGTTCGGTGAGGAGTTGCAGTGTTTCGCTCATAATAATGACTGGTAGTGTTCTGGCTTAAAGCCGATGATGAATTGATTCCCGGTATCCAGGACCGGCCGCTTTATCAAGGTAGGTGTTTCCAGCATCAGCTTAAGGGCTTTGTTTTTATCAAGGTCTTTTTTTTGCTCATCAGCAAGTTGCCGCCAGCTGGTACTGCGTTTGTTTAACAATGTTTCGTATCCAAGAGCCTGTTCAAAAGATTCCAGTAGCGCCAGATCCAGGCCATCGGTCCTGAAGTCGTGGAATTGATAGTCAATATTATGCTGCTCCAGCCAGTTGCGGGCCTTTTTGACCGTATCACATTGTTTTATGCCGTAAAGTGTATACATGTTTTAGTTGTTGTATGAAGCCTTATAAAGACTTGGGAACCAGAGTAAGCGTAACTTATTGCGGTGTGGGTCTTTTTGAGAACGAGAAAAATTATAATTGACTGGTCAGCAGTTCATCAATATCCGGCAGACTTTTGTCCTGTTTGCGACGGGATTTATACAGACTGACAAATTCCATAAACGCCTGCTCCAGTTCATTTAGAATTTCTTCTTCATTTTCGCGTTCATCCGGATTCAGTTCAGGAGATTCAATATATTCTTTTTGCAGGGTGGCTTCGCTGTTCAATGCCAGAATGGCATAGATCAGGGCATTGCTGGAAATATTTTCGCTCATATTAAGCTCTGAAAAGGGTGGGGTCCACAATCGACCCCACTCAGTGAGAAGGGTTTAATCACGCAGTAATTCATTAATACCGGTTTTACTACGGGTTTTTTCATCGACCTGTTTAATGATAACGGCACAGGACAGGCTGTGAGAACCGTCTTTGGCCGGTAAACTGCCAGGGACGACAACAGAACCTGCTGGAACGCGGCCAAAAATGATTTCACCGGTCATACGGTTATAAATTTTTGTGCTTTGACCGATGAAGACACCCATTGAAATAACAGAGCCTTCTTCTACAACAACGCCTTCAACGATTTCTGAACGGGCACCAATAAAGCAGTTATCTTCGATAATAGTCGGACCGGCCTGCAAAGGTTCCAGTACGCCACCAATACCGACACCGCCGGATAAATGAACGTTTTTCCCGATTTGTGCACATGAGCCGACAGTTACCCAGGTATCAACCATGGTACCGCTGTCGACATAAGCGCCAATATTGACATAAGAGGGCATTAAAACGGCTCCCGGTGCAATATAAGAGCCATGACGGGCATTGGCGTTTGGTACCACCCGAACACCGGCTTTAGCAAAATCATCCGGGGTGTAAGTGGCATATTTGGTTTCCACTTTGTCATAATAACGGTTAACGCCACCGTCCATAACGCGGTTATCATTCACTCTGAATGATAATAACACCGCTTTTTTCAACCATTGGTTAACCACCCACTCGCCATTGATTTTTTCAGCAACCCGGGCTGTACCATTATCCAGCATGTTGATGGCTTCTTCGGTCGCTTCTTTGATTTCAGGCGTAACGCTGGCAGGTGTAATTTCTGCACGGTTTTCAAAAGCTTCGTTAATAATTGTTTCCAGTTGTGACATAGTTTCTCAAGTTTTCAGGTGAAAAAAAATAATTGCTCTGCAACTTGTATAAGCCAAGCTGTCATGAGCCGTATTGAATAAAATCTTTTATCCGAACAGCTGCCTCTATACACTCTTCCAGTGTTGAAACCAGGGCGATACGAACATGGTCTTTTCCCGGATTGATACCATGGGCGTTGCGGGATAAAAAACTGCCGGGCAAAACAGTGATATTTTGCCGGGCAAATAATTGTCTGGCAAATTCGGTATCCGTCTGAGAGGTTTTTAACCAGATATAAAAACTGGCATCGGGTTTTTGAATTGAACAGACGGGGGACAGAATGTCGATAAAGGCTGTAAATTTCTGCCGGTATTGCTGGCGATTGGCGATGACATGGGATTCATCCTGCCAGGCGGCAATACTGGCATATTGACTGGGCAAAGGCATGGCACAGCCCTGATAGGTGCGGTACTGAAAATAAGGTTTGAGTATTTCAGCATCACCGGCCACAAAGCCTGAACGCAGGCCCGGGGCATTGGAGCGTTTGGACAGACTGTGGAAAACAACACAACGTTTGAATGCGGTATTGCCCATCTCCCAGGCGGCCTGTAGCAGACCTGGCGGTGGGTTGTTCTCATCCTGATAAATTTCGCTATAACATTCATCCGAGGCAATTACGAAATCGTATTGTTCAGCCAAGTGGATTAAATGTGTCAGGGTTGACTGACTGATAACCGCGCCGGTGGGGTTGCCCGGGGTGCAGATATACAGTAATTGGCATCGCTGCCAGACAGATTCAGGAATGGCATCAAAATCCGGCAGATATTGGTTTTCTGCCGTGGTGTTTAAATAATAGGGTTCAGCCCCGGCCAGTAGAGCAGCCCCTTCATAAATCTGGTAAAAAGGATTGGGCATTAATACCAGCGGTTTTTGCGAGGAATCAATCAGACATTGGGCAAAGGAAAACAGAGCCTCTCGTGTGCCGGCTACTGGTAAAACCTGGGATTGTGCGTCAATAGCATCTGCGGGTATCTTGAAGCGTTGGCTTAGCCATTGACCTATGCTTTCCCGCAGAGCTGGTATTCCTTTTGTGGTCGGGTATTGGCCGATGCCTGTCAGATTCTCAAGCAGTGTGGCTTTTATGAGTTGAGGAACAGGGTGCTTGGGTTCGCCGATGGATAAGGCGATATGAGCTTTATCTTCGGGCGGCACAATATCTTTTTTAAGCTGATTCAGCTTTTCAAAAGGATAAGGATGCAGTTGATTGATATAAGGATTCATTATTTACGGCAGCGGGGGTGTTTACCGGCGGCAATCGCCTGTTGACGGTAATCCAGTGCGATTGGCATATGTTCGCTCAAGTCTTTGATACGGGTGCTGTGGGAGGGGTGGGTCGATAAAAACTCCGGGGGTGTCCCGCCTTTGCTGGCTGCGTCCATTTTTTGCCAGAGCTTAATGCTTTCTCTGGGGTCAAAACCGGCTTTGGCCATAATATCCAATCCCAGAATATCGGCCTCAGATTCATGGGTGCGGCTGTAAGGGAGAAGAATGCCATATTGTGCGCCAACACCTAATAAACCAATGGCGGTTTGTCCCAGAGCCGACTGCGGTGCCAGCACCGCCTGAGTTAACGACAGCCCCGTGTTAACAGCCATTTTTTGCGATAATCGTTCGTTACTGTGCCGGGCCAGTACATGGGCTATTTCATGGCCGATAACAGCGGCCAGTTGATCCTGATTGTCTACCAGTTCAATCAGGCCGGTATGGATACCTATTTTGTTGCCGGGCAGGGCAAACGCATTCAGGGTTTTATCTTCAAAAACGACAACCTCCCACTGGCCGCCGACCTCACGAGTCAGCGCCCTGGCGACACAATTGGCAAACTGTATGTATCGCTGGTTTTTACTGATAGGCTTTTTCTGTTTAATCTGATCAAAAGCCTGTAGTCCCATTTGGTTGACCTCGGCATCCGGCATAAAGACCAGTTGCGAACGTCCTGTCGGTGAGGTGGCGCAGGAGGAGAGTGTTATCAATAAGATTACATAAAGCCAATAATTTTTCATCGTAGCAAACCGGGTTGCAAAAAACTGCCCGTATTTTAACGTAACTCCCTTAATTTAGGGTAAATGTTGGCGAGATATTTTTTATAAAGACCGGCAAACCATATATATAAAATAGATTTTACATGATGAAAGGGCCATAAGTTCGTATTTAAACTGGAATTTTATCGTTTATGGTATATGATTATATTGAATGGGTTCCGGTTTTGATGATTGTGATGATATTAATCGGTAATTAGAGAAGCGCTGACAAATCATCCCTGATTTGTCAGCGCCCGCAAAATCAATGGCTTGCAGCCATGGATTTTGGTGGTACATTCTTGTACCACAGGAATCGTGATTAAATCAGCGATTCCTTAGTGAAATCATTGATTTATTGGGTGGAACGAGTATGGAAAAAAGACTGTATCCTCGTGTTAAAACGAACTTGCCGGCCATTGTTGCCAATGAAGAAGGTGTGCAACTTAAAGTCAAGGTCAGTGATGCATCCGGTGAAGGCTTATGTATGGAATGTAATACGCTTGAGCGCGACCTGGTCACACCGGGTGGTCGTTTTGTCCGCGATGATGGCAAGCCTGTCGAACTTTACATTTGGTTGGAGGTTCCAGATGAAAACGGTCATTCGACCAAGGTTCAGGCGCGCTGTCATGTGACTTTTTCACGTCGAATAGCCAGGGACCGTTGTAAAATAGGCGTTAAATATATGGACCTGGATAACAGCGCTTATCAAAAACTACTTTATTTTATCGAATCTTCTATTGCGAATATGCAGTCATTCAGGCAAATGCAAATATCCTGAATCCGCAAACTGACGGGGCGAGGGTGGCTTAGTCAGTTTGTTTGTTTTCCAGTGTGTTATAAAGGTAATCCTTCAATTGGTTTAAAGTCTCTTCATCTTTGATTGGCTGTGCTGAATCGT
>CAYLNS010000036.1:0-3518 GCA_964385115.1 uncultured Methylomarinum sp. | reverse complement strand
TAATCCTTCAATTGGTTTAAAGTCTCTTCATCTTTGATTGGCTGTGCTGAATCGTCGGTCAGATAAAACACATCTTCTACGCGGCTGCCGATGGTGGTAATTTTGGCATCATGAATATGAAGATTAAATTTTCTGAATGTCTGACCAATCAATGTTAACAGGCCGGCCTGGTCGGTGGTGATGACTTCAAGAACCGTAAACCTTTCGCTGGTGTCCGGTAAAAAAGACAGTCGGGTTTTAATCGGGAAATAGCGAGCTTGTCTGGACAAACGATGAAAACCGGTTTGTTCGGGAATTTTGTTTTCCAGCAGGTTTTGCCGCAGGATGCTGGCAATTTCAATTTCCCGGGAAATATCTTTAATGGCTTCGCCAGATTGCTCCAGAATTTGAAAACTGTTAAGAATATGCTGGTTTTCTGTGGTGATGATACGAGCATCCAGAATGGTCAGCCCCAGTGAGTCCAATGTTGCGGTGCAAATTGAAAACAGCGATTTTTTATTGGGCCCGTAAATAAAGATTTCTACACTGCCGCGCTGGTTTTGCGGGCGTAACAGAACCAGTGGGAATTCTTCAGGGGATGAGGTGGCAATTGCCATAGTATGCCAGGCGATTTCATCCGGTGAATAGCGAATAAAGTAATCTTCCTCATCCAGATATTGCCAGCATTGATATACTCTTTCTTCAGACAGTCCCAGACGGTGTAATTCATTCAGCGCCTCTTTCTGATTGCGGGTTAAGATTTCAGTTAAGTCGACAGGATTATCCAGTCCCCTGTGTAATGCGCTGTGAGTGGCAATATATAAATCTTTCAACAGTGAATCCTTCCAGGAATTCCACAGGCTGGGATTGGTCGCCCGGATATCGGCAACCGTCAGTAAATACAGGTAATTCAGGTTTTTAATACTGCCTGCACGTCGGGCAAAATCATGGATAACCTGCGGATCACTGATATCTTTTTTTTGTGCGGTTATCGACATCAGCAGGTGGTTTCTGACCAGCCAGGTAATCAGTTTGGCATCCGAATCAGGAATATTGTGCTGTTTGCAAAAGTCAGCGGTTATGATTTCACCCAGTACGGAATGATCGCCGCCTTTGCCCTTGGCAATATCATGAAAAAAACCAGCCAGATAGAGAAGTTCGGGTTTTGCAATCAGCATGAAAATGTTATTGCAAAAAGGCAGTTCATTATTATGTTTGTCCAGCGCGAAGCGGCGCAGATTGCGAATCAGGAACAAGGTATGCTGGTCGACCGTATAAATATGGAATAAATCATATTGCATTCGTGCCACAATATTGGCAAAGCAGGGCAGATAGGCAGCCAGAATACCGTAACGGTTCATCAGCCTCAATTGATGGGTCAAGCCTTTGGGCTGGCGAAAAAAACTCAAAAACAAGCGGTTGGCTTGTGGATTTTGTCTGAAATCATCGTCAATCAGATGCAGGCTTTTGCGAATCAGGCGAATGGTACTGGCTCGTATGCCTTTAATGGATGGCATTTGCTGTTGCAACAGAAAAATTTCCAGCAGCGTTAACGGGTTATCGTTAAAAACATCATCATGGTTGACCTGAAGATAGCCGTTAATGGCAGAAAATTCGGCGGTAATGGGGATGACTTTACGCACCTGGTTTTGTTTGATAAAACGCTCGCTGAATAACTGCAGCAGCATTTCATTCAGTTGTTCGATTTTTACCACTGTTTTAAAGAAAAACTGCATGAACTGTTCAACATCCGACTGCTGCCGGGCATTGATAAAGCCGAAGCGCTCAGCTAGGTCACGTTGATAATCAAATAACAACCGATCTTCCGGACGGTTGGTCAGGCTGTGCAGGGCAAATCGTAGACGCCATAAAACATCACGGGCATTAATTAGTTCTTGGTATTCTTCATCGGAGATGAATTGATATTTAATCAGTTCCCGAAGGGTTTTAGAGTGATAATGATGTTTAAAAACCCAGGAAATAATTTGCAGATCCCGCAGCCCGCCCGGTCCTTCTTTAATGTTGGGTTCAAGGTTATAGGCAGTATCATGAAACTTGGCATAGCGTTTTTTCTGCTCATCCATTTTGGCCATAAAAAAATCTTCTGAAGGCCAGAGCTGGTCATTTTTAAGCGCCTGCTCGAGTGCTGATGCCAGACTTTCATTCCCACATATCAGTCGCATTTCCATCAGACTGGTCATAATGGTCTGATCTTTTTCAGCCTCGGTAATACACTCTTCAACCGTGCGGACACTGAGCCCGGGTTTAAGGCCAATATCCCATAGAAAATTATTAAAGTTAGAAAGCGCCTGCTGCAGTTGGCTGTCTGGAGCCTGTTTCAGCAATATGGCAATATCAATATCTGAATGGGGAAATAATTCCCGGCGTCCATAGCCGCCAGTTGCAATCAGGCTGTTGACGTCAGGCGAATCTTTAAAGAAATGCTGCCAGCAGCTACGAAGAACCTCATCAATAAAATCAGCCCGTTCAAATAACAGTTTTTTTGGAGACTGCTGAGGATTGAATTTTTCTATCAGCTGTTCATTATGGGTGGTAATAGCCTGGCTGAAGGCCGGTACAGGCTTGTCTTCGGTAAAAAAATCCGCAAATCTCATGTTGCTTACATCTCTTCCTGGCGCAGGGTCAGAATTTCATGGCCGTCGTCGGTAACCAGAATGGTATGTTCCCATTGGGCGGAGAGACTTCTGTCTTTGGTGACCGCGGTCCAGCCGTCTTTCAGGACTTTCATGTGACGCTTACCAATGTTAAGCATCGGTTCAATGGTGAAAATCATGCCGGGCTCAAGTTCCGCACCTTCGCCGGGTTTGCCAAAATGCATGACATGCGGGTCTTCATGAAAGTTTTTGCCGATACCATGCCCACAAAATTCCCGCACGATAGAATAGCGGTTTTTTTCTGCATGTTTTTGAATGGCATGACCAATATCGCCCAGTGTGGCGCCGGGTTTAACTTGTTCAATACCTAAAAACATCGCCTCCCGTGTAACATCGACCAGTCTTTGTGCATGGGGTGCTACTTTACCCACACAAAACATTTTGCTGGTATCGCCATGATAACCGTCTTTGATAACGGTAATATCAATATTGATAATATCGCCGTTTTTCAGTTTCTTCTCGCTGGGGATACCGTGACAAATCTGCTGATTAATGGAGGTGCAGATTGATTTGGGGAAGCCGCGATAATTTAATGGGGCAGGAATAGCCTGTTGTTCATTGACAATATAATCGTGACAGATTCTGTCCAGTTCATTGGTCGTAATACCCGCGACAACATGCGGTTCGATCATTTCCAGAACTTCGGCGGCCAGTTTTCCGGCAACGCGCATTTTTTCGATTTCTTCGGCTGTTTTAATTAAGATGCTCATGGATAAAAACTAGTGGTTGAGTCAATGTTTTTCAGTCTAGGGTGAAATATTCCCATTCAGGTTGCCTTGATTTCAGTCACTGCCATTAAGATAAAATGTAGGTTGGGTTGAGGAACGAAACCCAACATTTACAAATGTTCTTGACTTCATGACG